>CAYRCP010000453.1:0-2274 GCA_964422755.1 uncultured Bacteriovoracaceae bacterium
TCCACCTGAGCAGCAAGCTCTGCAGCATCACCTTTCCACACCACATTCTTCGAAAGGAGTGGTTCGACTTTATGCTTTGTTCTATTGTGCACCAGCATCTGGTAGCCTGCTTTTGCCAGATTTGCAGCCATGGCGCTGCCCATGATCCCAAAACCGATAAATCCTATCTTCATAATATCTCCTTGTAGATTATATTAAAGAATTCTTCTGCTTAGGCAAGAGAGAAACAAAACAGGGACGTACCTACTCACGCAATCAGGCTGAAGCTGTTTAGGCGCTTTGTTGTAAAATTCTTGCAAAAATGGCAAAAAAATTTATTGCCATGTCCGCAACTATCTGGAGATACGGTATTCTTGCAGTATAGTAACTTGAGAAAAGGATAACTCGCGCAAAGGCGCAAAGACGCAAAGGATGAGGAAATCTGAGACAAGAAAGATCATCGTTGACCCCTTGGCGCCTTGGCTGCTTGGCGCGAGAATGAATTATTATTGATCAACGCCCCAGCACATAACGGCTATTTCGCCGACACTCCGACGATTTTTTAGGAGTTCACTTTTTTAAAACTTCTTGGTTCCGGCTTGTCCGGGTTAGGCTGAAGACTGTTAGTAAAAGATACATGGCGGTAGACTAAATGAAGGGATTTGGCAATGCTTTTGATAGCATTTCTAACAGCCTTCAGCCTACAGCCTAATAGACTGTTAGTACCTGCCTGAGTAGTTACAACGAGACAATCACTCCTGTGTTTCTCCCAAGGGTTTCTCTGCCTATCTGCATTATTTGTTTGCGCTACTCATCCATACGCGACAACGGTTAGCCTCTTTTAAAGGCCAGCTGCAGACCGACGGCAATAAATATGACCCCGCTCACTTTCTGCATGAATTTCCCGATCGTTTCATTGTCCCGCAGGGCGTTTGTCATAACCGAAGATGAATATGCGAGGAACAGGCACCATATGGTCCCTGTGGTCAGAAACGTACCTCCCAGAACGAGAAAGGGCAGCACTCCGGCAGCATGTTCCGGGGCAATAAACTGCGGGAGAAAAGATATGAAGAACAGCGCCACCTTCGGATTCAGCACATTGGTCAACACCCCTTGACGGTAGATCTTGTGCAGATCGGTTTTTGCAAACCCGGTGTGCTGATTCTCAAACACACCGGCCTTATCGGTGATCATCTTTATCCCTATATAGACCAGGTAGCCTGCCCCCAGATACTTCACTGTCATGAATATTGCCGGCGAAGTCATCAGAATAAGCGACAGGCCGAATGCCGCCAGCAGGGTATGAAACACCAGCCCGGTGGAAATGCCCAGGACTGAGACAACCCCGGCTTTTCTGCCCTGCGCGACACTTCTCGTGACAATATACATGGTGTCGGCCCCGGGCGTCAGATTGAGCAGGATCGCAGCAAGGATAAATCCGATATAATTGTCTATGCCGAACATTGTTTATGTACTCCGCTTCCGGCTTTGCAGATTCTAGATGCCTGCGTGCTTATAGATGCTTTCCTGCAAATCAATACTTTTCCACCACACACAGGGTCCGCACCTACTTATGGGAAGAGATGATCTTATTGATCGTTTCTTCCAGCAATTCATTGAACTCATCGGCCTTTTCCAGCATGAGAAAGTGGCCGACATCTTCCATAATCGTAACGTCGAACAGGTGCATATGCCTTCGGTTTGCCTCGACATCCACAGGCCATAGGCCGGCATTCACACCGTACACGGGCACCTTTATTTCTTCAAACACCGCTGCAGCTTCGCCGGTCACATACTGCCCCATATACTCATGCATGGCGCTGATCGCTATGCGTGCCGGCGCTGCGGCCATGTCACGGGTAATCCATTCAACCAATGCAGGCTCTGTTTCAGGGACTATCATCCCTTTTACAAATTCGACAGTATGCCCCTGAAAATCCCTCTCAAAGGGTTCAATCATCTGTTCCAGCTCGTCCTGCGTCAAGGGGTATTCGACATTCTCCAGGGTATCGACACCGACAAGACCTATGACCTGTTCGGGCATCAGGCGCGCAGCTTCAGCAATAACGCCCCCTCCCATGGAATGACCGATAAGGATTACCCTGCGGGCATGAACAGCATCAACGACTGCACGAACATCATGGCCGAAAGACGTCATGGTATAGCGGATTCTTCCCTGCCCGGAATGCCCGTGCCCCGCAAGATCAACGGTAATCACGCGGTATTTGCCGGCAAAGAAGGGAACCTGCCTGCGCCAGTACCGGCTGTCGCAGCTCCAGCCATGGATAAACACGA
>CAYRCP010000454.1:0-2273 GCA_964422755.1 uncultured Bacteriovoracaceae bacterium
AGGAAACTCATCATTTTTACCAGGTACCCGATGCCCGGAAAGGTCAAGACACGCCTGAGCGGAAAGCTCGGCAAGACCGGAGCGGCATCGCTCCACCAGAAGATGACGCAGCATGTGCTCGATATTGCACGGGAACTTGCAAATGATGATATTGCCGTCGAGGTGCACTTTGCAGGCGGCGGCAAAGCGCTCATGGAAAGGGTGTTCAGCAGCGATTTCCCCTTCGTTAAACAAAAGGGCGCCGATCTGGGCGAGAGAATGCTGCACTCCTTCTCACAGGCATGTTGCAGCGGCTCCACAAGGGTTGTTCTCATCGGCACAGACTGTCCGGGCATTACCCGGGGTACCGTTCTGACGGCATTCGATCTGCTTGAGACCAACGACTGCGTTTTCGGGCCGGCATACGACGGTGGGTACTATCTCATCGGGCTTAAACAGGCAATCCCTGCGTTGTTTGAAAATATCCCGTGGAGTGATGAGACAACGCTGCAAAAAACCAGGGAACGAGCCCTGCGGCATAAGCTCAGCCATGCCCTGACAGAGAAACTCCATGACGTGGACCGCCCTGAAGACCTAGAGGTGTGGGAAGAGGTGAAGGCGGCAAAGTCCCTGCGAAAGATATCGGTAATTATCCCTGTGCTCAACGAGGAAGCGCACATCTTAAGGACGATTGAATCGCTCAAGCATGGTAAAAATATTGAGATCATCGTTGTTGACGGAGGAAGCAGTGATGCCACTGCCTATGAGGCCAGGCTGGGCGGTGCCCGGGTCATATCCGGGGGGAAGGGCAGGGCTGCGCAGATGAACCATGGGGCCTTGCATGCATCAGGGGAGATTCTCCTGTTTATCCACGGAGATACCATCGTGCCGGAAGGATATGACCGTGAGGTAAGAGAGGCGCTCAGAGATACGGATGTTGCTGCCGGGGCCTTCAGCCTGCACTTTGACAACTTGACGCTGCCGGTTCGTATCATAGAAAAGGGGGCGAATATCAGATCACGGTTCCTGGGCCTGCCGTATGGCGACCAGGGTCTGTTCATCTCTTCGGAATTGTTCAGGACGGTGCAGGGGTTTCCTGAGATGGGGATCATGGAGGATGTGGCCTTTATCCGGAAGATACGGGCGTGGGGCAGGGTCGTGATTCTGGACTCTGTCGTGACCACGTCTGCAAGGCGCTATGTGTCTCTGGGCGCACTGCGTACCTGGGTGATGAATCAGTGCGTTCTTGCAGGCTTTTTTCTGGGTGTGCCGGCGATTCGTATCGAAGAACTCTACCGTTTACAGCGGGGCAGCCTGGTGCAATGGTTCCTCATGGTTTTCTCGGGCCTGAAAAACCGGTGTGAGCGCTCTTTTCGCAGAGTTATGAACTCCGGAAGCTGAAAAAGAGCAGGCCTCCATTATGGAGGCCTGCGCCGCTTTTATTCGTAATCGTAAAATCCCCTGCCGGTCTTTCGTCCGAGCCATCCGGCTTCGACATATTTGCGCAGCAGCGGACAGGGCCGGTATTTTGAATCACAAAATCCCGAATAGAGGGTCTCCATGATCGCCAGACAGGTGTCAAGACCGATGAGGTCTGCCAGGCTGAGCGGTCCCATGGGGTGGTTCATGCCCAGTTTCATGACCGTATCGATGTCCTCTTTTGTGCCCACACTGTGGTAGAGACAGTATATGGCCTCATTGATCATGGGCATGAGGATACGGTTGGAGATAAACCCGGGGTAATCATTCGCCACTGCCGGTGTCTTGTTGAATTTGAGCGAGAGGTCCCAGGTGATCTGATTGGTTTCATCCGAGGTTGCGATCCCCCTGATGATTTCAACGAGTTTCATGACCGGTACCGGGTTCATGAAATGCATGCCGATCACGTTTTCCGGCCTGGATGTCTGCGCAGCGACCCTGCCGATAGGGATGGAAGAGGTGTTGGTTGCAAGGATCACCTCCGGTCTGCATATGGAGTCCAGGTCCCTGAAGATCCGGAATTTGATCTCTTCATTTTCCGATGCGGCCTCCACCACAAAATCACACGTCTGCATATCTTTCAGGTCGACGCTGGTCGTGATACGGCTGAGGATGGCATCTTTTGTCTCTTCCGTGATCCTGCCTTTATCCACCGAACGGGCAAGGTTGACCGTGATGGCTTGCAGCCCCTTGAGAACAAATCCCTCATTGATGTCGTTCATGATCACATTCAGTCCGCTCGTTGCCGCTACCTGGGCAATGCCGCCTCCCATCTGTCCTGCTCCAATAACCCCAAAGGTTTTCACTTCCATTTT
>CAYRCP010000455.1:0-2271 GCA_964422755.1 uncultured Bacteriovoracaceae bacterium
TGCTGGCGGAAAACATGCGACTGCTCTATGTCGCACTCACCCGCGCAAAGAACCGCTGCTATGTTGTCTGGGGTGCGATCAATAATGCAAACTCATCCGCACTTGCATACCTGCTTCACCACGGCTCACTTGGACGCGACAGCGACGGCATCGAGCCCTTGAAGAAGATGAGTCTTGATGCAGAAACCATGAAACAGGAGTTGACCGATCTGGTCACTTCTTCGCACTCCCCCATCATGATCGAGGATCTTCCCCGTGATTCGGCAAAACCCTGTGTGCTGCCTGCAACAGGAGGCAGATCCCTTGTCCACAGGCAGTTTGCCGGCACGATAGACAGGTCCTGGAAGGTTACAAGCTTTTCTTCCATCACGTCGGAGGCTGCCCACGCAGGCGAGACGCCGGACTATGATGCCCTGTATTTGAGGCCGGCTCCGGTCATGGCCGCAGGAGACGAATGGAAGAGGGATATCTTTAACTTTCCCCGAGGCGCCAGGCCGGGAATCATGATGCATGAACTGTTCGAGAAGCTGGATTTTCTCTCAGAGGATTCGGCGATAAGCACGCGTGTAGCAGAGACCCTCGATGCCTACGGGTACGACAGTGCCTGGCAGGACGTGATTGCAGGTATGGTGAAAAAAGTCCTTGCCGCCCGGATCGATGATTTCTGTCTTGCACACGTCAGACAAGAGGAACGGCTCAACGAGCTTGAATTCTATTTTCCTTTGAACAGGCTGAGTAAAAGCGATCTTTCAAAGTGCTTTGCCGCACTTGGTACGGGTGAGATGCCTGAGGACTTCTCCTCAATGATAGACGATCTGCATTTCGATCCGGTCCACGGTTTTATGCGGGGGTTCATTGACCTGGTCTTCTGCCAGAACGGCCGCTACTATGTAGTTGACTGGAAGTCGAATTATCTCGGGAGCGAGGCTGCAGACTATGGCACCGCCGCCCTTGAAACCGCTATGAGGAACAATTACTATGTCCTGCAGTATCATCTCTATACGGTTGCCGTGCATCATTACCTGAAGAAGCGTGTGCACGGGTATTCCTATGATGAGCATTTCGGCGGGGTCATCTATGTCTTCCTGCGGGGAGTGGACCCTGATTTTGGCACTGATACCGGGATATACCGTGCGCGGCCTTCAGCAGAATTCATTGAACAATTGAGCAATGTTCTTATGGCCGGGGATTGATCCCGCATGTTGCGTTAAAGAAGGAATAAACCCTGTAAGACAGGCCTTGTGGGAGCGGCTTCAGCCGCGATTACGAAACGTGTTATACTGTACAATGCGGGTTGAAAAGAGACGAAGAAAATGAAAACGCACGATACTGATATGAACCAAAGGAGCCGCGCAGCAATGGGCGCCCTGGATTATCAACTCGACCACGGCGTCGAGACAGGGTTCTTTTCCCGGATAGACATCCACTTTGCCCGGTTTGTCCGGCGGCTTTCTCCTGGAGAGAATTACAATATCGTGCTTGCAGCAGCCCTGGTGAGCAAATTCACCCGCGAAGGCAATATCTGTCTCGACCTTGCAGCACATGCGGGGAAAAAGATCGTTATTTCTCATCAGCCCTTAAGAGAGCTCGAATGCCCCGGTCTCGATACCTGGATGGCAGAGCTCAAGGCATGCAGTGTCGTGGGAATGCCCGGAGACTATACACCCATGGTGCTCAACAGTGCCTCCAGGCTCTATCTCTGGCGGTACTGGGACTATGAGCAGACATGTGCAGGCAAGCTGCTCTGGCTGAGCAGGGAGAAGAAGTCATTCGATGTTGAACTGTTCAAACAAGGCCTTCAAGTAGTCTTCCCGGCAGATGACGATGATGGGGTCATGGAGCAGAAACTTTCCGCCCTGGCAGCTCTGAAAAGCGGGTTGTGCGTGATAACAGGAGGCCCGGGAACAGGAAAGACCACCCTGGTCTCAAAGATACTCTCGCTGCTTCTGCACCAAAACAGCAGCCTTCGTGTTGCGCTTGCGGCACCCACGGGAAAGGCTGCCCAGAGAGTAGGGGAGGCTGTTTCCGAAACAATCCAGCTCTTTGACCTGCCTGATGCAATAAAGGCATCGATCTCGGGCAAGGCATCCACGATTCACCGCCTGCTGGGAATCATACCATCGAAATCAAGGCCCCGGTTTAACGAAGAAAATCTCCTGCCATACGATGTCATTGTGATCGATGAGGCCTCCATGGTGGATGTGGGGCTCATGGCAAAGCTCGTGCAGGCGATAAAACCCTCTGCCAGGCTTATCCTCCTGGGCGATAAAA
>CAYRCP010000456.1:0-2265 GCA_964422755.1 uncultured Bacteriovoracaceae bacterium
GAGCCCAGTTTGGCCGGGATTGTTCCCGACAGATTGTTGTCATGCAGCATCAGGGCCTCGAGGTCATCGACATCTTCCAGCCCTTCCGGTATGCTCCCGTGCAGATGATTACCGGACAAATCCATGGTCTCAAGCTTTTCAAAGGCTTTCCTGCGCAGGTCGTTAAAACAATCGAGATATCCATCAAGATTATTCTGAGAAAGATCGATCTCCAGCAAATCGAGGTTCAGCCAGTTACACCGCAAGCCATACCACGAACAGACCGTCAACCTGTCCCCAAACCCGTCCGAGGACAAGACGTCGTCCCTCCATCCGGAATTGTCATCCCAGTTGTCTCCCTGGGTGGCAAGGTACAGTTCAATCAGGCCGTCGCGGTCATCTTTGTTCACCGCGCAGGCAGGTGTGGCCATGCCCAACACCAGCATCACCACGGCAGATACGATCCCGGCGATTTCTGCCCTCATATATAGCGGCATGCGACGCCTTCGCATAACCCGAACCCTCCTTGCCTACGCTCTTTCATCATGTCAAATAAAACTCTTTCCAAGAGCCCCGACCTGGTTCATCACAAACCCCGCAGCCTTTGCGGGTACGGCGTATCAACACCTCCTTGATTCATAACACGGGCACCAATAAGGCCATCTGCGGCAAGCTCATGATGAGCAATCTCTCTGCCCGGCTGGCAGGAAACCTGTCATGCCACTACATGAGACGTGTTGGGTAAAATGCCGGTGCGGCCTCATTCAAAAAGATAAAAAGTAACATGCATTCTGCCCTCACATGCCAAGTACCCTGGGGGAAATTGAATAACCATCAAGTAAATATAATGAATAATCCATGCCGGGGCGAAGTCAAGGTTGCGTTCCTCGCCGCCGATACAGCGCAGAAGTTGCACGTGGAGTCCGGGGTCGCAGGAGAAAGATTTCTCAAGAACGCAGCAACCGGGCAGAAAAGTTAAAAAAGCGTACTTAATCGGGCGGATAGACGCCCTGGACCGTTACAAAAAAGCCGGTTTTGCATGCATGCTTCAGGTCCAGGTCACGCCAGGGCCGGCTCAGTTATTCCCTGAGACCTTTTCAATACCGCTGCATGAGCGCATCTCGCTCTTAAAATGCGACTGAAACGTTTTATCCGTCAGAGAAGGGATCTTGTCCTGCAGTTGAACCAGGGAGATCTGGTTGATGATTTCTTTTTTATTCGTCGTTATCGGGATGATCTCACCGCTGCATATATCATCATATACGAGATGCGACACGATGATTCCCATGCCCATATGGTGTTTGATTCCTGAAATAGCTGCCTGCACACTATCCACCGTCATCACAACATTGGGCTTGACCGATGATTTCCCGAAATGATGCCTGAACCAGCTTTTCAACCCGACGGCATTGGTCAGAAATGAGATGTACTCTTTGGATATAAGGTTTTCGAAGGAAAAGTCATGTTTTAAAACCGTATCACAATACTCAGCAGAACATGCCAGGATCATCTCTTCCTCAAAAATCGGCTCGATGCTGTAAATGCCCAGGCCCGTAAAAACCGGGTTTTGCGCAAGGAATACATCCACCAGGGCAAAATCCAGCTGCCCCTGGCTTACCATGGGCAGAAGGATCGAAGGGTCTCCCAGTTTCAAGGAAAAGGTAACATCGGGATATTTGTTCCTGAACGAGGCAAATATCCCGGGGAAATACGCCTTGCCAAACTCAGCAGGCGCGCCTATCCTCAATATTCCCGAAGGCTTGACCTTGGCTTGTTTGATGGACCGCAGACCTGTCTCCAGCTCGAGGAAAAACGGCTGCAGAATGCCGAACAACCTTTCGGCCTCGGCTGTAGGCACCAGCCGCTTGTGCAGTCTGGTAAAGAGCTGGATCCTCATCTCATCTTCAAGCTTCTTCAGATGCTGGCTGATTGCCGACTGGGTGATATTGAGCTCTTTGGCGGCACCAACAACGCTCTGGTTTGCATAAATATAGTAGAACACCTTAAGACGATTAAAGTCCGGAATCATTAGCATGACTTAACCTATAGTTTAAATAGTTTAATTTTACTTATTAGATCTTCTGGCTTATCATGTCAATAATAACCGTTTTGTACAGAACGCTGACAACAATATCACAGGATATATTTGTCCGGACACTCTTTATGGGGTCAAGGAGGGCATGAAGATGACAGCAAAGATACAAAGATGGTTCAGGGTAATTGTATTTCTTCTGACACGGGAAGACTCGACGATTTCAATCCATGAAAAAAGAAGGGCCTGCCTGT
>CAYRCP010000457.1:0-2254 GCA_964422755.1 uncultured Bacteriovoracaceae bacterium
CAATCGATCCACCCTTCATTGGTTGCGATGTAGCGATGCCCTGCCTGTCTGGCCTGTAGGATCTCGGCCAGAGATATTTTTGTGTTTCCGAATTCATAGTTCATACCCAGCCAGCACCAGTCTCTTTCCAGGGCAGACGGGGTGATCTCCAGCTTGTTGTATTCGCTGAATATGGTTATATTCTGTGTCTTTTTATCCAGTACAATGGTTCCCTCGGCAAGCTCCTTTTTGTTTTCATCCAGAAAACTCGGGATCTGCGCCTTTTTGAGTACCATCTTTCCCGGAGCGGTGAACCTCCGCTTTTTTTTGCCCGGGTCTTCGAGCTCTGCCATGATCCCCAGTTCCTTGAGATAGACAAGGTTTCCATAGCGATATTTTTTCAGGTCATTTTCTTCATAGTATCGTTGTTCGCCGTTTTGCTGAACAAGCTCGATGGCGGGGCGTACCTCGAGATCGAGCTGGGTATTCTGGTTTGCCAGGAAGATGCTCCGTAGGGGGACAGGGGAGATGACGAGGTTGTTGTTGTCCGGCAGCCAGGTGCGTATTTCCGTGATGAAGATCTTTACGCTTTTTCTCGGGATCTCGATGCTCAGGAGGGTATTGCCGCCGGTATCGTCGCAATGGACAATAAACCCGCCGGTTTCCTCATCAATTGCAGCATGGAAGGCGCAGCCGTTATTCCCGAATTCCCGGTATGCATGGTAGAAGAGCTTGTACCAGAGGCTCTCCTCCATCGCCATGCGTCTGGATTTCATCCCGGCATCCATGAGGGCGCGTTCATTGTCGCTGAGCGTATGAAGGGAGAGCTGTCTGAGTATGGCTCCCCGGTGCGGGAGGAGCAGTTCGGTATCTTCTCCGGGGTCAAGACGCTCGAGCAGACGTGCAATACTTGCGTCTTGCGCATGGTAGGTGATGAGAGGTTGTCCCTGTTCATCGACACCTAAGAGGACAGGTTTGTCCTGAGCGTCGTGACGTATCCATTGGATGCTCTCGGGCATGCATGGTGCCTGTTGTGCCAGAACAGTTGAGATTTTATAGAAGATGCTTGTCCTGAAATCTTCATCCATGCTCTTTTTGCCGGGCATGGAATTGAGATATCGAACTATCTGGGTGAGCCTCAGGAGGTGGCGACAGGTCTTATGCTTGGAGATGGAGCACGTGCAGAAGCGCTGGTCGGGGTTGCGTGAACCGGTTCTTATCAGAAACGCTACCCCGGGCAATCTATCTTCCGGCTCGGGGAGCAGGGCGATTGCATGGCGGTGGAATTCGATGCAGCGGAGATCTTCATGGGTTGCGGCGGGTGCTTTATCTGTCATCATCTTGGTACGCTATAGCTGATTTGAGGGTTTTCTTCAATACCGCTTCGTTTTCAATGCCTGAAAGAAACGCCGGGCATGTCCATTTTCCCGGTTGTTGACCCATCAGTTCTTATTTCAGTAATTCCAATGATCTTGCGATTAAACCTTGCTCATCCTACATGACGTGTAGTTCAGTATCAGGGGCTGTCCAGGAATTTGTCGAGTTTTCTTGTCTTGATAAAATTCGAAACCGTGGGCCAGGTAACGTCATATACCCGTGCAATATAACTCAGCGGTGCCTTGTTTTTAAGCATGAAGGCAATCTGCTCTTTGTGGGGGTCGAGCTTGCTTTTTCCGGTGCTGCCTTTGGGCCTGCCGAGTGTTACCCCGGCAGCCCTTCGCTGGGCCAGACCATGCTTTGTGCGCTGGCTGACCAGATCCCGCTCGAGCTGGGCAAACAGCCCGAACATGCAGGACATAACCCGGGAGGATGTGTCGTGTCTGGTGGGGATATCGATATTGTGGTTAACAGCAATAAAACGTACTTTTTTTTCAACGAGCGCATTCACGATATTGATTACCTGCGCAGAGCTGCGACCCAACCTGGATAAGTCACTCACAATAAACGTATCACCCGTATCGAGCCGAGCGATCAGTTCATTCATCCTCTCCTGATCAACAGCTTTTTTACCGGACAGCTCCATTTCGATCACCTCGGTTATTGAAACATTATTTTTGTGCGCATACCCGAGGATGTCCTCTCGTTGCGATTCAATATCTCGATTATCCGGAGTGACACGTATATATGCGATAATCTTCACACGTATTTTACCCAGGGTGTTGTCGATGCGTTAAGCCGATAATTCCGCCTGCGTCTCTTGCTGCGCCTGCACGACCTTTTGAAAAAGGGTGCATGACTGGCATTTTTTATACTGGCCCGGCATGGATCTCCGCCG
>CAYRCP010000458.1:0-2251 GCA_964422755.1 uncultured Bacteriovoracaceae bacterium
TGAGGCAGAAGGCAGATCGGGCCCGTTAGCCCATGACCTCAGGCAGAAGTGAAAAAAAGAATTGTCGGGCGTCTTGTCAAGGCGAAGTTGAAAACGAAGCCTGAAGCTGGAAACGAAGCCTGGAGACGAAAATCCCGCTTCCACGATCTGCTAAATCAATTGGCAGGATGAACCCTGGACCTTAAACCTTGAACCTTATACCCGGGATCTCGAACTCCCCGGTACAAGAAAAACTTCTGCCTGGCATCTTGCGCAAACAGGCTCGTCCTGCCTGGGGTTTTATGCCGCAAGTCTTGACCTGCCTGAGTTCTCGAACCCGCGTCTCGAAATGCCCAGGCTCTCGAACCCACGTCCAGCACAAAACACATTGACTTTTGCCTGTCCGGGGCTATTTTTTTTCAATTAAACGGTCTGTTGCTTTTACATTGCCCTTTCTTTGCTGCGGTGTCGCGGTTGCTGCCTTTGTAATCAGTGCTTGGTTTATCGATTAAGCGTTTTACAGATCGGGGAGCGACGAAAAAGGGAGAGACGCATGAAGATATTTATTACCGGCGCTACAGGCTTTATTGGCACACACCTCGTCAGGCGTTTGGCAACAATGGATCACCAGCTTTTCTGCCTGGCCAGAAAAGCCAGCAATATCAGAGATCTGGAAAAACTCGGAATAGACTTTGTGAGAGGAGATATCAGAAAAAAGCAATCCCTGCTCGCAGGGATGGAAGGCTGTGACTGTCTCATTCATCTGGCAGGGATCTCGTCCTTCTGGGAACGTGACCAGCACATCTATTCAGACATCAATGTTACGGGGACGAGAAACGTCATGGAATGTGCTCTGGAGACAGGTGTATTAAAGGTTGTGCATCTCAGTACCATGGCTGTCTACGGCAAACCCGCCGAGAGCCCGTTTCACGAGGAAAGCACCGTAGGCCCGACAAGATTCAGCATGTCTGCCCGCACAAAATACGAGGGTGATCGCATTGCATGGGGTCTGTACTATAAAAAGGGCCTGCCGCTGAGTGTGTGCTATCCGGGAGTGGTTCTCGGTTCTGGCAGCAGCAATCATCTCACCGGAATCATACGAAGACTCATTCAGCATAGACTGCCGGCAAAGTCTTTTTTGAACTCCATCCACACCTATACGCATGTCAACGATGTCGTGGAGGCAATCATCCGGATCGCAGAGAATGAAGACACCATCGGACAGCGGTATTTTATCGGCGATAACCGCATCCCCACCAGAGAATTGTACCGGATGATCAGCTCAATCTCAGGCAGCCGTCTCCCCGTAATCACCCTTCCCGATTCTGCAGCTATGATATTGGCATACCTCTTCACGGCAATTGCACGGATCACGAAAAAGCCCCCTCTTTTTGGAATGGCGACTGACTTTGCAAAAACCGCCAGGGAGGGCATGATAGCAGATGGCACCAAGGCTCAGCGCGAGCTTGGCATAGCCTATACCCCCATCAAAGATGCCATTATCGAGGAAATCGACACGATCCGCACGAGTGAAAAGCTCTATGACAGGAGAAGGTCCGAGCGGGTAAAGGTGGATATGAATGTCGTGTATCAGGCAGAAGGCATAGATCAGGAGATAAAGGCACATGTATCTGATATCAGTGAAGGCGGCATGATTCTCGAGACACCGAGACCATCCGGCAAGGGACGATATGTCAGCGCCAACCTGTTTGGGGACAAGCCCGGCCAGTATTTCTATGTGCGGGGGAGAGTTCTGAGGAAGACAGATTCCGGCATGGCTGTTGAGATCACCCACAGCGACAAGGATATTCATAAACTTATTTCTGAAATGAGGTAGACTTATACCGGGGAGCCGAGATCGTGATCATCCCGGCCTGCAACTTGTCCTCCGACAGAGGAAATCCAGAGTTTAGATAATCCGGTTAAGTAGAAATCAAGGGAAGAACTCACCGCAGAGGCGCAGAGATCGCAGAGAAAAATTATTATTTGCCGGGAGATACCGACAAATAAACAATTTCTGGGTCCCCGCCTTCGCGGGGACGACGAAGATATATCGCGGCTGTAAGCCGCTCCTACACCTTGAACCTTAAACCTTATACCCGAGATCTTGAACTTCCCTGTACAAGAAAAACTTCTGCCTAGGATCATGAGCTGACGGGTTCAATCTGCCTTCTGCCTAGGATCAAGGACCCGATATCTTGACCTGCCTGGGATCTCGTCCCCCCTTGATCGCCCCGTGTCCGGCATAGCTGTAAGCGACGTGTCATGGCGT
>CAYRCP010000459.1:0-2249 GCA_964422755.1 uncultured Bacteriovoracaceae bacterium
AAAAGACAGCAGCAAAGAATCACTTGCTTCGGTGCGAGAATTCGACTTTGTCACCCGAACGATCTTCGCGCCCATATATCCTGTGATCTCCGGGCAGATCATCACGCGACTGGGCATCACAAGGGGACGCTGCCTTGATCTGGGGACCGGCCCGGCCTCGCTGGCCATCGCCTACACCCACCAGAGCCTGTGTACCACCTGGGCACTGGATCAGTCTGTCATGGCCGTGCAGGTAGCCAGCGAAAATATCGCTCGCGCCGGGCTTGCCGCACGCATTCTCCCGGTGACAGGTGACGTGCACGCACTGCCTTTTGCCGACGAATCGGCAGACATCATAATCAGCCGGGGCTCGCTCTTTTTCTGGTACGACCTGAACACTGCCTTCGTGGAGATCGCCAGGGTACTGAAACCCGGCGGCGGCCTCTATATCGGAGGCGGGTTCGGTTCGACCGAACTCAAGGATGCCATCATCACGCGCATGGAACAGAGAGAACCCGGATTCGGCCGGGAGGTAAAAGGCCGCTTGAGCAAAACCAACAAATCAAACATCAAGGCAGCGCTGATAGAATCAGGCCTGTCGTCCCCCGGCACCATCAACGATATCATCGAGGACGAAACAGGCATGTGGGTATGCCTGAAAAAAGTACGCCAGGTATGATCTGCCCGATCTGCGAGGCAGGATGCGAACTCTCTGAGCACAACTCAGGTCATTGCCAGATCATCAAACTTCGCGGAGAAACATTTCATTCTTCCCGGACATTTTCCGGCAAAACCACCTTGCTGCCCTTTCCCGCCTTGTCTGCAGTGGAGTTTATCCTTCCGTAATATGGCCCGCTTGAAAGGTAAAGCGCTGCCAAGGGGTTGTGTCCCAGAACGCGGTCCTTTACGGCAAGCACCGTGCAGGGTACTTTGCAGTATTTAAAAAACAGGGTGTCGTGCCCCACGCACAGACCGAGCAGAACAGCCAGGTCCACTTCCTCGGCATTGAGGATCTCTGCCTGGGCTATGGGATTGCATATGGGCTCGAACAACCCCTCACCCATGATCTTTTCTTCTCCCTTGAGCCCGATGGATTCCTTTGCAACCCGTCCTACTTTACAGTTTACCGATATCACCTCAAATCCCTTCTGTTCGAAGATCTTCGTGGTGATTCTGGCCTCCTCTCTCAGACCGACACAAAAGGCAATGCCGATTCGCGAATAATTACATTTCCCTGCGAATTCAACAATTTCTTCAATGCGGGGTATGGTAGTCCTGATTCCCTCAGCCGAGACCTCGTAGCACTCGGCTTCCTGGATTGAAGCAAGCCTGGCAAATTCCTGTATCTGAGGCCTCGAGTATTCACGGCTCGCAGCCTCGACAATATCGGACAAACGACGCATGGGGCAAAAATCCGGCGCTTTTTCCACTTCCGGTAGCTGGTCCCCTGCCCCGGCAAGCGGATAGCAGACACTCCCTGAACACCGTGCACACATCCCTTTCTTATCATTATCTCTTGTATTCATGAACAGTTTATGCCCCTCCTTCATATAGAATAGCCGGTTTCTGATTATCACGGCTTCAATCTCTCATCCATGCTTCCATCCGGAAGCATGTTGTCCGGATGATATTCCCCCCTTTCATCCATATGGTAGCGCACGCACCTGTTCCAGCCCCCGCCGAGACAGTACTGCTCCACCCATTTCCTTTCGAGCAGACCCTGCTCGGTGTACCGTTTCAACGGTCAGAGAAGGTACCATCTGCATATCTTCATGGTGATCAGTCTTAAGGCTTCTTCTGCAGAGAGCGGGCAAACTTTTTGCCCAGGGCAATGAGGGTGAGCACCGGCGGTATTCCCCCTGAACGCGGCATCACGCTGTTGTCGCAAACATAGAGATTCTTGATCCCGGTCATGAGATCAGTGCCGATCACGCGCCCGATTGCCGCCGTACCGCCGGGATGCCCTCCGATGCCCTTGGCCACGGATATGGTTTCGGGGATGACCCCTGCTTTGATCATGATATTCTTCGCAACATCCACACCCTTTGCCATAGTCTCTTCATCTTTCCCGGTAAATGCCTTGTGCAGGGTTCCATCGGGTTCTATGCTCCCTGTGGGTTCGTCGCAGAGCTTGACAAACATGCCCACCATCTTCGGCAGCTGGACAAATCTCCGGGCATAGGGGAGATGAAGGGCGGCGATCTGTGCCATGAACGCATTGACTGCACCGACATTGCCCACGACAAACTCACCCACATGGGATTCATCTG
>CAYRCP010000460.1:0-2245 GCA_964422755.1 uncultured Bacteriovoracaceae bacterium
TGATACCTGTCCGGCATCATCCGGGCCGCCACTGTGCCAGCACCGGCATCCGCGACCTGGTGAATTTTCATGGGATCAACTGGAGCGAGGCCATGTGCTTCGGTATTGGCGCAGGGCTCGGGATCTGGTACCTCGATCTTGCCGGTTCATCTCCCACCCGCCTGATCCATGTGCGCTCGGCGGATATCGAGGAGCAGTTCTTCAAAAGTATCGGGTATCCTTTCACCTGGGAGGTATACGAAGACCCCATGCTCAGTGAGCGCGCGTTGTGCTCCTGCCTGGACCGGGGACTGCCCGCCATTATCAGAACAGATATCTACTACCTTCCGTACTACCATTCCAGCACGCATTTCCCGGGTCATGTGATTACCGTCTGGGGATATGACAGTAAAGAAGAGCTCTTTTTTGTGACTGATACCGAGCAGGAAGACCTCATCGAGGTCCCGTTCGAGAATATGCGCCTGGCTCGCTACAACAACGGTGGTTTTTTTGAGATGAAGGGGAACATGTTCTCGCCCGAGAACATCTCGGAGCCCGAAGATGTATCCGGGGTAATCAGCCGGGCCATTGCGTTGAACAGCCGCGTGATCCTGGGTGATAGCCATGATTTCCAGGGCATTGCCGGCTTGAAAAAATGGCAGGAAGAGATCATGCATTGGGGGGACTTTAAGGATTGGCAATGGACCACCCGGTTTACCTATCAGATCATTGAGCGGCGCGGGACCGGTGGCGGGGGATTTCGCCTGATGTATGCGGATTTTCTCAGAGAAGCTGCTGCGTATGTGCCAAGCGTAGCTTCTTTAGGGCTTGCGCAGCAGATGGTCGAGGTCGGCAGGGCCTGGCAGGATCTGGCCATGGCACTCAAGGCGGCTTCCCAGGAAAAGAGGCCGGATTTCTCGGATGTCGCACAAAGATTGCGTATCGTCACCGGGAAAGAAGCGGCCTACCATGCCGATGCCGTCTCCCTCGGTTAACAGGCCCGGAATCATCCTCTCAGAGCTCGGTATTTTCTCTCATCATGTTGCCGGAGGGTTACCCCATTGATTGACAGGGCCTTCATAACCGTTATCATGGATGAGATGCACTATGAACGGATACAGGTAAAGTGCTCCAGCGGATATCGCGTCAATGAGCGGCCCGTCTCCTTTGTGTATAACAACGCAGACTACGAGGTGGAGGAGATAGTTGACCGCTGGTATGAAGGGGGTCTGAGCCCGGACAGGCCCGCCATGAACTATTTCAAAGTCCGTACAGCTCATGGCGAAGAGTTTATCCTCCGGTACAACGGGCTTTTCGATGCCTGGGGTGTGCTCATAGGCGGGTAGAACGAGCGTTAAGATAGTTGCACATGCAGGCATATTCGGTGGTATAAGGGGAAGTATGAATACAGAGGTTTTTTCAATCCTTCTTGGCGTCCGTTTCCATCGGAAAAAGAAGCCCGGGTCGATTCCCTGCAGCTTCTCGAAGATCCCGATGGTTTTTGCGGGGCCTGAGGAGCGGGGTCCATATCATTGATTAAAACACGAACTATCATCAGGACAACAAAGTCCTGGAAGAAATACCCCCTGTGGAGGTGTAGTGCATGAAGATAAAATTCTTTGCTGTGGGCGGTACCATCGACAAGGTCTATTTTGATCAGAAGAGCAATTATAAGGTGGGCGAGCCGGGGGTGCATGATATACTCAAAGATGCAAATGTAACCTTTGACTACGAATGTGAATCCATCCTGCAGAAAGACAGCCTGGACATGACGGAGACAGACCGGCAGCTTGTATTTGAAAAGATACAGGCCGATGAACATCGCTATATCATTGTGACCCATGGCACTGATACCATGGTGGCCACTGCCAGGGTTCTGGAGCCGATACAGGGCAAGGTCATTGTATTGACCGGGTCGATGCAGCCTGCCCGGTTCAAGGCCAGCGATGCGGAATTCAATATAGGTGTGGCTGTGGCTGCGGTCCAGATCATGCCCGAAGGGGTGTACATCGCCATGAACGGGCGGATCTTCGACCCGGACAAGGTAAAGAAAAACTGGGAGCAAAACCGGTTTGAAGTGGTGTGAGCATAGTTCCTGTAAAGGGAATGTGCGTTTGTAACACTGCGGGTTGTTTTTGACAGGAGGCGGGGAGGATTCTGCTAATGCTTGCCCTGGCGACAATCTTTGGATCTTCTTTTGTGCTGGCCCTGTCCGGGGCCATGATGCCCGGGCCCCTGCTCAGTGTCACCATCAGCGAGAGCCCGT
>CAYRCP010000461.1:0-2242 GCA_964422755.1 uncultured Bacteriovoracaceae bacterium
TTGTCGAAACGGCTGAACATCTCATGGGCACCGGTCTGATCTATCTCTACCTTCGCTGAATCCATTATTGCGGCATCACTGCCCGGTATGGCTGAGGCTTCATGTGCAAAGACAACCGGTGTGTCAGAGAAAAGCCTCCAGATAACCCCGTCCGCCCTTTTCAAGAAATCCTTGTTGCTGCCAAGTTCAGTCGGGATACCTTCGAGATAGCCCTGACGCAGTGCAGCGACTTTCTGCATCCGGTACGTAGATTCAGCCCTTTTCATCATACCGGCCAGCGTTATTTCGCTGTCTTCCGCATCCATCATGTTACTTGCGATTATGCTCTGTCTCAGATGCTGTGAATACGTGTCCCGATTGCGCTCGCCCCAGTTGATTTTCATATATGTCATCAGCTCTGCCACAAGTTCAGAGGGCAGGATCTCGAAGGTTTCCTCATCGAGATACGTGCGCACTTCATCCCAGAGGGGAACCATATCAACTCTCGCATCAATATCTGCCAGTATCGGCTCCAGTTGCGTCTGGAACGCGGCGGGATCATATCGGTGGGCACGATCATAACTGTTTGCCAGCCATGCAATCTGGCGTGATGCATTATACATCTGAATCTCGCCCAGGGCCCTCAGACCTTCAGGGGAAAGGCGTGCAGGATCGATACGGACAATTCCGGGGGAAACATTCAGGTCAAGAAACCGCTGGACCTCGGCAGAGGTCTTTTTCATATTCCCGGTATCATGTTTTTTCAAGATGGCATTTACCATGGCCTGCTTTCGATCTGTCGTAACAAAGGTCTTCAGGATATCCTGCCCCTCGAGCATGAACCACAGATTTGCGATGCCCTGGCGTGTTTCCGGAATGGCATAAACACCATTTAACAGCCAGTTCTCCTCTGCAATAAGGTCATTTACCGACATAAAACTACCCACCAGTTCATTTGAGCGCAGGTAGTTTTCGATGTAGTTCATCATGGTCATGGCCTTGGGATCTTCGATATCTCCCTGGAAGTAGACACTCACACGGTACATGCCGCTGAAATGCTCCTCGAGTATCTGGGAACTGCTCCGGGGAGGACTGTCCGTGGGCAGCATTTCCACAAAGTCGACACTCGTATTGATCCGGGTGATTCCCAGCCCCATGACCACCAGTAAAACAAAGACAATGCCCAGGATGAACCTGGTATGATCGTGCACCCAGCTTCCCACCGCACTCATAGCACGCGTGAGGCTATGCTGGCGGTTTTCGGCACCGAGGGCCTTCGGGATTCTCCTTCCCCCACCCATATGGATCAGGATCGTCAGAAGGATTATCGAAAGCAGACATGCCGCACCCAGGCCAAAGGCCAGTTCTAGCCCGAAATTCCTCAGCACCTCGATCTTGGTAACGGAAAAGGTAGCAAGCCCGGCAACAGTCGTCATCGCGCTCATAAATATCGGCAGGGCGATCTCTGTTGTAGAAAGGCGGACATCTCCTATCTTCAGGTAATGATTGTACATATGTACCGCATAATCCGAACCCACGGCCATCAGCAGCACGACCACGGCAGGAGAAAGGATATTGAACGGATAGCCGACTATGGCCTTCATCCCGACGGTCCAGATAATGGAGATAAAAACCACGGTAAAGGCAAAAATCACACCGGTGATGCGGCGAAGGCCATAGGACAAGACAAACACCATGGCGAGGAAGATGATGGGCACCAGGAACATAAGGTCCTGCTGCATATAGTAATCCATGTAATAGGCGACCACCACGTCCCCGCCGACATAGTACTGGCGCTCCCCCATGATATCCTTGACAATATCCAGCAGACGACCGGTGACAGCCACCTCGTCATAAACACTTTCAATACTGGTTGCCACCAGGGTATATCCGGCATCGATCGACACAAGCGAGTCCCGAAACGTTTCTTTCGACAGGACATACCGCTCCAATCTCTTCAGGTCATCCGGGTCTGTGGGAAATGGAGCAGGAATCAGGTCGGAGACCTCGATCCCGTCAGAAGTCTGTTTGATATCCATGATATTTGTCAGGCTGGTAACCTGAAAGAGTTCTTCTATGCCTTCAAGCTCCTGAGTCATCCGCTGTACGAGGGCAAGGGATTCCGGGGTAAACACCCCTTCTTTTGTGAAATCGAGCACCACGAACATCAACGAGCCATTCGAGAATTCCCGGTCAACGGTCCTGAGAAGATCGCCGACCCTGTCGTTTGAGGGCAGCCAGGTTTCATAATCATTATTGATCT
>CAYRCP010000462.1:0-2234 GCA_964422755.1 uncultured Bacteriovoracaceae bacterium
AACTGTGTATTTGGGAGAAGCCTCGCAGGAGATCGGCGAGTTCGTTGACATCAAAGACTTCAATGGCCCCGGCCTGTCTGAACGCGTGGCTCGTCAAGGTGTAGTTGCCTGCCATGCTTGCTGTATGGCTCGCTGCAGCTTTTGCCCCGGCAGGGCTCTGGCCTCCTTTGAGGATCACAATGGGTTTGTTCGTGGATCTGCATAGGTCCATGAAACGGGGTGCATCAACTATGGATTCCACATACAGCCCGATCACGTCTGTCTGTGGGTCTTTGATAAGATATTCCAGGGCTTCTCCCTCGTGAATATCGCATTTGTTGCCAATAGAACACATCTTTGCGATGCCCATTCCCCCTCGATCGAGGATCATCATGAGGAACCCGGCCGAGAGCATGCCGCTCTGCACGATAAGTGAGACATTCCCGGGTTTTAATAAGTCCCATAAATTTTTGTTCCTGAGAAATGAAAACACGTTTTTTGTATGTCCGTCGATGAGCCCCATGCAGTTGGGTCCCCAGAGCCTGATACCTTTTTCACGGGCAAGGTCGATGCACTCTTTCTGGAATTTCTTCCCTTCCTCTCCAACCTCGGCAAAGCCTGCAGATTCGATGATGATGCCTTTGACATTCTTCCTGGCACATGCACGAATTGTATCAGGGAGGAACCGTGCCGGGATGAAGTAGATGGCCAGATCAAAGTCTTCCGGGATGGAATCGATATCAGGGTAACACGTGGTGTTTTGAATTGATTCGTATTTTGGGTTTACGGGATAGATGTTTCCTGAGTAGCCTCCCAGTGCATTTTTCAGGATACTGAATCCGCCCCGTGCAGGGTCGTCGGATGCGCCGATGATTGCAACGCCGTCTGGTTTGAAAAAGAAATCCATGTTCTTTGATGCCTCCTTATTTTTTTACCAACTTTTCCGGAAGAGTTTTAGTGTTTACGAGAAAGGGGAGCATGAGATCGTCCACCATCCGTGCGACCACTTTTTCGAGATTTTCATTTACTACCACCGGGATAATCCTGCTGTTATACAGCGACACAATGCCGTGCAGCGCACTCCAGTGCTGCAGTGTCCGAAAGGGTGCCTGCCTGGACGGGAAACATCCGGTGTGCTCTGCAATCTCTGCGATAACATCTGTGGTGATATCGATCACCTTGCGGGCAATGTGCCTTCCCTGCTGTGCTGCTGTGCCCTGCTTAGTCCCGACATAGTCAACAAACTTGGGCACGTTCCAGTTGAACATGATATTGTAGTAGTTGGGATTTGTGATGCCAAACTCCACATAAGCCTTGTTCATCAGTGAAAGCCTGTCAACGGGATTGTCGCAGGCATGGCATATGGTATCATAGCGGGTATAGAGCTGCTCAAATCCTTTTCCCAGGATCATGAGATAGAGCTCGTCCTTGTTGGTATAGTAGTTATAGATGGTTTTGGCCGCGATTCCGAGACGGGAAGCCAGTTTTCGCATGCTGAAATTGTCGAAGCCGTGCTCGCAGATAATATCCAGGGCTTCTTCGCAAATCCTTTCACGCTCTGCTTCAACCTGCTCGGGCGTGCTTTTCTGCTTGGGCATAACAATCCTTCATTAAAAAGTAACAGTGTTACTATAACGATGTTATTGTTTTGTGTCAAATGGTTAAGGGCGGGCAGGTTAGCTCAAGATTTCAGGCAGAGCGGGCAAGTAAGTTCGTGAATTGAGGCAGTCAAACTTGGAAGCACAAGACCTCAGGCAGACCATGATCTGTAGCTCGAGAACCCAGGCAGAAGGGAAAGAACAAAAGAACATATCACCGCGGAGGCGCAGAGAACGCAGAGGAAAGAACATATTATTTGTCGGGAGACGGCGACAAATAATAGAATCTTCATGAGAAACAGTATCCTTGTAAAGTCATAGTCGTAGGCTGGGATGGTGACGGAGTCAGCTTCCCGGCATGGCAGGGCAGGATGATCAAGTTGCAGGTCGGGTTGGGAGTGTAGCGAGCTACCCGACATCTGGGGTTTGCTAATTTAAAAACGAGAGAGATGGTCAGGTAGCTTACCTGCCCTCGGCAGATTCGCAGCTATGATCTGCCGCTACATGGAAGGTGAAATGTAAGGCAGAAGGCTTTATATTGAGATATGGGTTCTGGATTTTTGGCAGGACAGGACGTGTGGCCCAAGAACCCAGGCAGAAGAGAAGTTGCAGAATGCGAAAACAGAGGACAAAGGCAAAAAACACTGTGGGAGCGGC
>CAYRCP010000463.1:0-2229 GCA_964422755.1 uncultured Bacteriovoracaceae bacterium
CACCATTGCTTTTCTTTCTTTTTTATCATATTTAGTTACATTATATAGATGATTTTTGATGTGATGATTGTATATGTCATACAAAGTAGTTGTAAATGAATCTGGCAGGAATGATAGTAACTACCCGGGTGGATAGGCGCCCTGCAAGAAATGCCCTTGGGGTGCTGAAGGCTGTTGGGGATACGCTGAAGGGTATTGGACTGAAGGCTGTTAGCGAGAAGACTCATATAACTCAATAATAGCCATAGATGCTCCGGGCATCTACAGGCTAATAACCTGAACAGTTACAAATGAGATTAGATTACCTGGAGGATATCATGGAAAACCAACCGTTAGATTCGGTAAGCAAATTATTTTATTCCACATGCGATAAATTCTCTTCGTGCATGGCCCAGCGATTCAATCCCGATCTTTATCACGGGGACAATAACGGGATGTTTACCTTTCATGAGATGAAGGAGCGGGTTGAGGCAATAGCCTGCGGGTTGATGAGCCTTGGTTTTGCACGGCAGGAAAAGGCCGCAATCATGTCTGCAAGCAGCCCTTACTGGACCCATGCGGATATGGCTATCTCAAATTGCGCAGGGGTAAGCGTTACGATCTACCCTACATTATCCTTCAACGAGGTCTCTTACATACTCAATGACTCGGGCAGCAGGTATGTTTTTGCCGGGACCCAAGATGTTCTTAAGTTACTATTATCAGGCCTTGATAAGCTTCCTTCCCTGGAAAAAATCATTGTGATGGATCTGGAATACAAAGGGGATAATTCCCATGCCATAGGGCTTGGTGAACTGATAGAGCTCGGCATACAATGGAAGAAGAGTAATAATGACGTATATGCCCAGCGATGGAAGAGTGTCGGAGAAGATGATGGGTACACGATCCTCTATACATCGGGTACAACCGGCCAGGGCAAGGGGGTTGTCTTGACCCACGGATGTATTCGCGGCCGTCTTGAAGGCACAACAGAGTTTTTCTTGCGCTATGGAATGGTTATTACGGAAAAAGACGTTGCCCTGTGTTTCTTGCCGCTTTCTCACATCTTTGACCGTGGTTCCTGCCAGTTGCTGGCCATCATGAAAGGCGCATGCATCGCATATGCAGACAAGCCGGCGACCCTTCTTGCCGATATGCAGAAGTATAATCCCACCTGGATCAACTGTGTGCCCCGGCTGTATGAAAAGATCTATATCACCTTCACGGAACAGATGTCTTCGAGCCCTCTGAAAAAGAACCTCTTTGCCATGGCGCTTAAGGTCGGAGAAAAGGCGCTGGAGTACCGCAAAGATTCTCAGGGCGGCTATAATATGTCTCCGGATTTTGATCTGGTATCCAAACTGCCGCCACTGTTGAAGATACAATATAAACTGGCGGATAAGCTCTTTTCCAAGGTGCGTGCCTTATTCGGTTCGCGGTTCAGGTTTTCGTTTTCGGCAAGCGCGGGGATTGCGCCGGATCTGCTCAAATTTTATTACACCCTGGGGCTGGCCGTGGTTGAGGGGTATGGCTCTACCGAGAGCTGCAACGCCTGCATTTTAAACCCGATTACCGCATGCAAACCCGGATATATGGGGATCGAGGCAAATGGTTCCCTTGCACGGGTTGCCGTGGATGGAGAACTGGAGATCTCAGGTGCGGGAATATTCAGGGAATATCTCAATAAGCCCGAAGATACCCTTGAGTCGTTTACCCCTGACGGCTGGTTTATGACCGGTGATGTGGTCGAGAAGGACAGCAACGGCTATTACCGCATCGTAGACCGGAAAAAGGCCATCATCTGCACTGCCGTGGGTAAGAATATTGCGCCGGCAAAACTGGAAAACCTCTTTTCCTTGAGCAGTGTGATCGAGCAGATCTTTGTTGTCGGGGATGAGAGGAATTTTATCAGCGCGCTTATTGTGCCGAATTTCACGTATTTTATTAACCTGTTCGACAGGGACAATATCCCTTACGACAAGAGCGGGCTTGTCTTTTCAGAGATTGGCGGGGTGAGTTTATGCGTTGGCGTGGGAGACGACTTCATCGCTCATCCGGAGCTGACAAGCCTGATCGCCAGGGAAGTTGAGACGGCAAATGAACAGCTTGAGAGTTTTGAGCGGATCAAGAAATATACGATACTCAGCAACCGTTTCACAGAAGAAAACAACCAGCTTACGCCGACTCAAAAGACCAAAAAGCGCGTAATATTGGATGATTATGCAGATATAATCGATACGATGTATTAAC
>CAYRCP010000464.1:0-2226 GCA_964422755.1 uncultured Bacteriovoracaceae bacterium
AGAAGGTCTTTGACATGTTTCACTCGGTCTATATGACCGGCCAGCCCACCAAGGCATTTGACTGGGAGATGATGAACAAGAAGGAGAGCAGGATCTATGCCGAGGCCTCTGTTGCCCTGCGCAGGGACTCGAGAGGTTCTCCCATCGGATTCAGGGGCATTGTCAGGGATATTACCGAGCGCAAAGAGGCGGAAAAGGAGCGGAACCGGTACGAGATGCGTCTCTCCCAGGCACAGAAGATGGAGGCAATCGGAACGTTGGCTGGTGGGATTGCCCATGATTTCAACAACATGCTTTCGGCTATTATCGGATATACGGAACTGGTTAAGTATGAGGTGCCCGAAGACTCGAAAGCCCGAAAGAACCTCGAACAGGTGCTTTCGGCCGGGATGCGCGCCCGGGAACTGGTGGCTCAGATCCTTTCGTTCGGCAGAAAGTATGAGACTCAGCGTACCAGTGTTTGTGTTGCACTGATCCTGAATGAGGCACTCAAGCTTTTGCGTGTGACCATCCCTACCACCATAGAGATCCACAGCAGTGTTCATTGTGAGGACGGAGCTGTTTTCGCTGATCCCACCGAGATACATCAGATCATCATGAATCTTTGCACCAACGCATACCAGGCCATGGAGAGAAAAGGAGGGGGCTTGCATGTCGGTGTGGAAGCAAAAGAAATCGATGGAGATGATATGGCAGACAGCAGCAGTGATTTGCCCAAAGGGTCGTACATCAAGCTCGAGGTGAGGGATACCGGCTGCGGTATGACCGAAGAAACCCTAAAGAACATCTTTGATCCGTTTTTCACCACCAAGGAACGGGGCAAGGGAACCGGGCTCGGGCTGGCAACCGTCAGCAGGATTGTAGAGAATCTGAAGGGCCGGATTTTTGTAGAAAGTTTTATTGGCAAGGGAACGACCTTTACCATCTATCTTCCCCGCATGAGTCAGGAGAAGAAGCAGCAGCATCACCCCCGATAAACCGGTATCATCCTTTCTCACCACAATTTCTGTAAGTGCCTTGCTCCGACATGAGGTGTCCAAAATTCGACCGAGAAAAGTCTGCATAAAATGTCCCGGAAACAGATGTCTGCGAACGCCATGAGAAGATAAAAGAATGGAGGCGGCAACCGGATTTGAACCGGTGAATAACGGTTTTGCAGACCGTCGCCTTACCGCTTGGCTATGCCGCCTTAAAAAGTACCAGTACTGTATACAAAGGACAGAGGGGTAAAGTCAAGATCAAGATAAACAATAAGATAAATCTTTTTTTTCGGGATGACCCGGACGAAGAATGAAAAGGTACCCGTTCCCCTGGATTGTTCCGGCAGAGAGTTGCTGGAGTCTTCATTATTACGGGTGCCGAGCTGTGAACATTTTTTTACGACATCGTCCGGTTTGCCGCTTGTTCAAGCACGAATTTTCGGAAATCCACCTTTTTTTTGAGGATTTTTCTCATGTCGGAGCGCCGTGTCCACCTGCAGTGCAGCCAGAACCACTGGTCCGGGTGCTCCCTGACAACCGATGAAACCCACGACTGCATGTAATCGCTCAGTGTCTGGATAGCATCTTTGCCGGTGCCGAAGGAGTTTGCATCGGCTGCCGGAGCGAAGTGTATTGTGTAGGCATCCCCCCTCTTCATCGCATATACCGGCAGGATGAGGGCATTGCCTTTCATGGCGATAAATGCCGGAGCGGGATTCGTGGCTGCCGGCAGCCCGAGCACGTCGCAGAAGACCCTGTCTCCCCGCTTTCCCCGCTGATCTACTACCATGCCGATGGTGCTGCCTTTGCGAAGTTCCCTGATGAGCATGAGGGCCTTGCCCTTTGGCGGCAGGATTGTGGCACCCGATCGTGACCTGATATGGTTGATGATGACTTCGAGCCTGGGGTTTTTTCGTACATCGGCCATGACGCAGAACTGGATGCCGAGAATGCGGGATATATGGGTGAGGACCTCCCAGTTTCCCAGGTGGCCGGTCATCATCATAAGCCCCTTACCAGCCGCAAGGGCTGCATAGAGGTGTTCTTTTCCCTCCACCTTGATCTTTTTTCTGATCTCGTCATCATCCATGTAGGCATAGCGTATGGCATCAATGAGGATGTCGCCGTGATTCATGAAGACCTTGAGACTCAAAAGAGGAGTATATAAGCTGCCAAGGGTATATTTCATCTGGATATCGGCAGTCTTTCGGTGAAAGGGATCGAGAACCCATGCCAGAAAACCTAA
>CAYRCP010000465.1:0-2221 GCA_964422755.1 uncultured Bacteriovoracaceae bacterium
TCTGGTGGAGGGGGGAGGATTCGAACCTCCGAAGGCTGAGCCGGCAGATTTACAGTCTGCTCCCTTTGGCCACTCGGGAACCCCTCCGTGCCTATTCTGGAGCTGGAGATGGGACTCGAACCCGCAACCTGCTGATTACAAATCAGCTGCTCTACCGATTGAGCTACTCCAGCCCTTTCAGCGCACGAATAGCTTGCGCAAAAAAAGTCTCTAGCTCAACGCCAATATAAAAGTCAAGGGTTAAAATCACTCTGATTTAAATTAGATAGAAAAAACTTGAAAACCTGACTGTTGACCCCCCAGAGATCCCTATGCTAACAATGCTGTTCAATGCAGAATAAGATTGAACACCTCGCAATCATTATGGATGGGAATGGCAGGTGGGCTACAAACCGTGGCATGTCCAGGCTCAAGGGACATGAAATGGGAGCTCAGGCAGCCAGGACTATCGTTGAGGCTGTCAAGCAAAGACATATCAAATACCTCACCCTGTATGCTTTCTCCTCGGAGAACTGGAACAGACCGAAGGAGGAAGTGGAAGGTCTTTTCAAATTACTTGAGGGCTTTATTGACTCAGAGATTTACAAGCTCAAAAAAAGCGGCGTGCGCCTTCACATCATCGGTGATATTTCCAAGTTTCCTCCGGTATTGCAGGAAAAAATCATCATGTCGGTTGATAAAACACGGCACAACCATGAGATCAACCTCTGTGTGGCACTGAACTACGGGGGACGCGACGAGATAATCAGGGCGACACGGCAGATCATTCAAGGCGGTATGTCAGCGGATAGCGTGGATGCAAAGGTCTTCGCAGAACACCTCGATACGGCCTTCATGCCGGATCCCGATCTTTTGATCAGGACCGGGAGAGAGTGGCGCATCAGCAATTTCCTCCTCTGGCAGCTGGCCTATGCCGAGATCTACTTCACGGACATCCTCTGGCCCGATTTTGATGAAAAAGCACTGGATGACGCCATAGCCTGGTTTTCCACCAGGGAAAGACGCTTTGGCATGACAAGTGAACAGATCGAAGGCAAGGCCGGATCATGAAACGAATCATCGGAGCTGTAATCCTGATCATTATCTTTGCTCTGCCTGCCTTCTTCGGACCGGCATGGGTATTATTTTTCCTCGCACTCATCGTGCTGCCCCTGTGCCAGTATGAGCTGTTCAGGGTGATGCTCGGCAAACAAGGCCGTATTTTGGGCTGGATAGCCTTTGCCGGGGCATTCCCGTTTCTCACGAGTATCTACTTCGGAAATCTTCCGCTTTCGCTCTATATACTATCTATTACCACCCTTGCCGTCATCCTCACCGGGCTCTACCTGTTTGAAAAGGGTTGTGCAAGCGCTAAGGAGGTCGGGCTATCGATTTTCAGCATGATCTATCCATTGGTGCTAACGAGCTTCTGGATACTCATCAGGAACGGCATCGACGGCAGATTCTGGATGATATTCGGCCTTATAAGCACATTCGCAGCCGATGTCGGGGCCTACTATGTCGGCAAAAATCTCGGCAGACATGCCCTGGCAAAGCGGCTGAGCCCGAAAAAGACCATAGAGGGACTCGCAGGTGGTGTTGTTTCCAGCATGTTTTTCGGGGGCTCATTCTTCTTGTTCTATGAGCACTTTTCTCCCCTTGAAGGCACGTATCCGGTCTGGATCATCATACCCCTGGCCGGCCTGATCTGTATTCTCGGGCTGATGGGAGATCTGACCGCATCCATGTTCAAACGGGAATACCGGATCAAGGATATGGGCAACCTCATACCCGGTCACGGCGGGATGCTCGACCGAATGGATGGGATCATTCCTGTCGGGGTAGTCCTCTATCTCATTATCCAGGTATTGTAACCACATGAAAAAAATCATTGTTCTCGGATCCACAGGCTCGATAGGGTGCTCGGCCCTCGATGTTATCCGCATGCATCCGGACAGGTTCGATCTTGTCGGGCTTTGTGCCGGTTCAAACGGCGACCTCCTTGCCCGTCAGGCTTTTGAATTCGGCGTAGATCTCATCGCGCTTACCTCCGGTGCCCCCATGGATACCCGGGCACGTCACATCCTGTCTGGCAGCGATGCTGCAACGAGAATCGTCCAGGAGTGCCGTGCAGACATTGTGGTCAACGGGATCGCAGGGGCTGCCGGATTCCTGCCATCCCTCGAGACGGTACGGCAGGGTGCAACGCTTGCCCTGGCGAACAAAGAGTCTCTCGTTATCG
>CAYRCP010000466.1:0-2219 GCA_964422755.1 uncultured Bacteriovoracaceae bacterium
TGCCTTTGATGAAGGATGAAAAGCGTGTAAATACCGATCAGGATCAAAAGGAACAGCACAGACACCTCTACGATAATGATTATATCCCAGGCACCGATGGGTTGGATGCTGATATGCCGGTACCGTATGTACCACACGGCCCACATGATAACGATGGTCAGCCATGCAGCCTGCAGGGCGATAAAGATGAGGATCGTCGGCCATCTCTTCGGGTTTTTCATGGGTATATATCTAGCACCGGCGGGTTCAATGTTCCAGAATTATTTATTGAAGGCGAACGTTAATCGTTCTCAGGGGGTAATTTTCCACAGCGGGCTTTAAAAAAAACCAGATAGGCACTTTTCTTATCCTTCTGTCCTCTGGATTTTGAATTCCGGATACCCCTCAGTTTGTCGGAGATCCCGGTGGTTTCTGCGGGGCAACGGGGCAGTTCATTCAGCCGGTGCTATACCATTTCTCCGGTCATGGAGTTGGGATTCCCGCGGGTAATCTTGACCGGGACCGTGGTACCCACAAGGCTGGAATCCCCTTTGAAGTTGACAATGGTACCTTGTGTCGTCCTGCCATGGACCTGATCGGTATGACGGGCGCTCAAACCGTCTACAAGCACCTCATAGATATTACCGATGCGGGCCTGATTATTCTCGATGGTGATATCATTCTGCAGGGCCTGGAGCTCTCTGAGCCTGGCAGATTTTTCTTCAAGGCCGATATCATCTATGAGACCCGCCGCCTTTGTTCCGGGGCGCTCGGAGTACTTGAACGAGTAGAGTGTGTCAAACCTGACATGTTTTATGAGGTCAAGCGTATCGAGGTATGCCTGCTGAGTCTCACCCGGGAATCCCACGATGACATCCCCACTGAAAGCAATATCCGGCCGTGCCGAGCGGAGTTTATCAATCAGGACAAGGTATGCCTCCCTGGTATAGCGTCTGTTCATAAGCTTAAGGACACTGTTGGAGCCGGATTGGAACGGGAGATGAATATGGCTGCACAGTTTATCGAGTCTGCCAAAGCAGGCAATGAGATCATCGCTCATATCCTTGGGATGAGAGGTGGTGAAACGTATGCGTTCGATGCCGTCGATGTCATTGATAGATCTTAACAATTCAGGGAATGTCCTGCCCCCGCTGTACGAATTCACATTCTGGCCGAGCAGAAAGATCTCCTTTACCCCGTGCGATGCATGTGTTGTTACCTCGTCGATGATCTTTAAGTAGTCCCTGCTGATCTCTCTTCCCCGCACATAGGGTACGATGCAGTAGGAACAGTAGTTGTTGCAGCCCTGCATAATGTTTAAGTATGCCCTGTGAGAAGGCTGAATAAAATCCGTATGCGGGACAATGTCCATGGACGGGATGCAGTCGGTAAACGTGGTGTCCACGATAGAACCGGGCACAGTGAGTTTTTCTGAAATAATCTCGGTTATCCGGTGGAGCTGGTGCGTGCCGAGCACGATATCCACATGGGGCATACGCCTTATGATATCCGATCCTGCCTGCTGGGCAATACATCCCGTTATTGCAATGATAAGAGACGGTTTTAATTTTTTATAGGGACGCAACCGTCCTATATTGCTCAGTGCCTTCTCGTAGGCTTTCTGACGTACCGAACAGGTATTTAAAATAATGATATCTGCCTGTGAGGTGGACTCTGTTGGCAGCCAGCCGTCTGTTGCAAGCATCGAATACATCTTCTGGCTGTCAAGATCGTTCATCTGGCATCCATAGGTGAATATTTTTACATGTCCCTTCATGGCATCTATGCATATATCCTGAATACGACCCAAGTCAATACAATGTGTTCTCATGGTACGGACGGGAAAATTTCTGTTGCCATATTTTAAAAAACTGCCGATAAAGTATAGTAGTTCTATTCGCAAAGGGAGAAGGATATATGAATAAGCACGGATTCAGCCTGATGGAGCTCATGATAGTTGTTGCCATTGTCGGCATTATTGCTGCCATTGCCATCCCCTCTTATTCCAAATATGTCACCAGGACGCGCAGGGCCGATGCGATAACCGCGCTCGAGACAATCGCCTTGAACGAAGAGAAGAATTTTGCAGAGAACGGTCAATATGATACCATTGCAACCCTTGTTGCTGCAGGCTATCCGAATCCGAATGCAGATGCAAACCGGAATTACAACATTGCTGTGACCGTTGGCGGGGGCGGGAGTTCTTTCGTGGCAACGGCTACAGGCATGAATGATCAGGC
>CAYRCP010000467.1:0-2218 GCA_964422755.1 uncultured Bacteriovoracaceae bacterium
TGCAGTTTTCACTTTGTGCCTTAGTGCCTATGTGCCTTTGTTTCTCGATTGATAGAAGGAGTGATTGATGGCTCAGACAGACGAAGAGAAGAAGAAGAGAAAGTTCGCGTCAGCCGGCAAGATGCGGGACATCATGTTCCAATACTATGTAGATGCCAAATCTGCAGAAAACAATGGAAAGAAAGTTGCCTGGATTACCAGCGGCGGACCGGTGGAGCCGCTCATTGTAATGGATGTGATCCCCGTATACCCGGAGAATTACGGCGCCATGATCGGCGCATCCCACATGGGGGGCGACCTGTGCGAAAAGGCGGAGGCCATGGGCTACAGTACCGATCTGTGCTCCTATGCCAGGGCTGATATTGCCTGCGCACCAATAAACGGGGGACCAATAGGAGGCCTGCCGAAACCCGACATGCTCATCTGCTGCAACAATATCTGCGGCACGGTGCTGAAGTGGTACGAGATCCAGGCACGATATTTCAACGTTCCGCTGTTTATCTTCGATACCCCGTTTTGCCACACAGGGTTCGCTGAGGAGGCGCGAAGATATGTGCGCAGACAGATGGGAGAATACATCACGTTCCTCGAACAGGCCTGTGGAAAGAGGTTTGACGTTGATAAAAGCCTCGAGGTGGGCAGGCTCTCCCTGAGAGGCCAGCAACTCTGGCAGGAAGTCCTGGATGCAGCCGCACAAAAGCCGTCTCCTATAACAGCCTTTGATGCGTTCTTTTTCCTGGCACTGATCGTGACACTTCGGGGAACACTCACTGTCGTTGATTTCTATACCGAGCTTTTAACCGAGATGAAGCAGAAGGTGGCCGATGGAATCAGTGCCATCCCGAATGAGCGCTACCGGCTTTTGTGGGATAATCTCCCTGTCTGGTACCGGTTGAAGTGGCTCTCCGATACATTTAAATCTCACGATGCCTGTCTGGTTGCCGACACGTATACAACAGCCTGGTGCGGTTCCATGCAGTATATCGACGAAAACAATTTTATCGACTCCATGGCAGAGGCCTATACCCGGATCTACCTCAATATCGGTGTGGACGAGATGGCCAAGACCGTATTTACCATGATAGACAAGTATGAGGTGGACGGCCTGGTGATGCATTCCAACAGGAGCTGCAAGCCGTATTCCCTGGGACAGTATGATATCGCACGCATGGTACAGGAACAGAAAGGAATTCCGTGCATGATGATCGAATCGCACATGGTGGATGAAAGGAGCTTTTCCGAGAGCCAGATCGAGACCCGCATAGATGCATTTATGGAGATCATCAAGCAGCGCAAAGGTTAGGCATTATATGGTTGTCAGGGTTTTGGGCACTACTGATTATGGGAAACGAAACGATAATTCATAAAGGAGACCGATGCGATGAGCACATTGAAATATGGCCTTGAAGACAAGGTAATCGTGATAACCGGAGGGAGCAGGGGGATCGGACTGGAGATTGCCCGCGAGTTGATCGCGCAAAAGGCAAAGGTGGTGATCTGCGGGAGGAAATCCGACTCGCTGGATGCGGCAAAGGACTCGCTTGGAAGCACAAATATCATGACCGTGCAGGCTCATATTGCCAGGGAAGAAGATGTGGATGCCCTCTTCGGCGCTGTCATGGACAGGTTTGCGAGAATGGATGTGCTTATCAATAATGTGGGTATGAATTTGATGACGCCTTTTATCGCAGATACCGAATTCTCCCTGTGGCAGAAGATCATGGACACCAACCTGAGCGGCACCTTTCTCTGCAGCAGACGGGCTTCACAGATTATGAGGGGACAAAAGGGCGGCAAGATCGTGAATGTCTCGTCCATTGCCGGGAGAAAGGCCTCACCGGGCATGGGAATCTACGGGATTGCAAAGGCCGGGATCGAGATGCTCACCAAGGTCCTGGCATCCGAACTGGCTCAGTTCAATATACAGGTCAATGCTGTGGCGCCGTCCATGGTAAGGACAGAGTTTTCTAAACCGTTCTGGTCCAACCAGGACCTGTATGAACATATCGTCAAGACAATACCGCTGGGCAGGATTGCAGAACCCATGGATGTGGTGCATCCCGTGCTGTTCCTTGCCTCCGACGCTGCTGATTTCATCACCGGACAGACCATTGTGGTTGACGGCGGAGCAACGGCGATATGATTTTACAGGCGCTAGGCATTAGGCCCTGGGCGATAGGAAAGACGGGGTATGAGGTGTAAGGTATAAGGTATGAGG
>CAYRCP010000468.1:0-2216 GCA_964422755.1 uncultured Bacteriovoracaceae bacterium
AAATGGTGCCGGGAGGGGGACTTGAACCCCCACAGGAATACTCCTACTAGACCCTGAACCTAGCGCGTCTGCCAATTCCGCCATCCCGGCTCTGTTGCACTTGCATTGCTCAAGTGTTTCCCCTATATAAATTTGAACATTGAAAATGTCAAGGAAGTAAATAAAGGATGTAACCAATGGAAGTAATTTGGAATAATGATGAACTCGATCCTTCCAAACTGAAGAGGCCTGTTGTAACCATCGGAAATTTCGACGGATGTCATATTGGGCACCAGCAGATATTTAAAAGGGCCCGCGCTCACGCAGAACGCATTGGCGGTGTCAATGTTGTCTATACCTTTGATCCGCACCCCGCATCGATTATCAAGGGTGTCACCCCCCAGCTCATCTTTACCCTGGAGGAAAAGATAGAGGCCATCCGCTGCCTGGGCATGGATTTCCTCGTAATAGCCCCGTTTACCCGTGAGTTTGCAGACACTGATCCTGAGGTGTTTGTGAAGGAGACCATCGTGAAGAGGATGGGGGCACAGGGTATTGTGGTGGGACATGATTTCTCGTTCGGGAAAAAGGCAACAGGGAATATCCCCTTCCTGATACGCAAGGGCAAAGAACTGGGTTTCTTTGTCGAGTGCGTTGATCCCGTAAGTTATAAGGGAACCGTGGTGTCGAGCACGTGCATCAGGAAGATGATCCTGGCCGGGGATGTCTCGGGTGCGGCGAAGTTCATGAAGTATCCCTACCGGCTCCATGGCCCGGTAATACACGGCAAGGCTCGGGGACGGGACCTGGGCTTTCCCACTGCAAATGTTTTGACGAACAAGGAACTCCTTCCTGCATATGGGGTATATGCGGTGTATATTCATATAAAGGACAAACGATGGGAAGGCGTGGTCAATATCGGGAACAATCCGACATTCGGCGATGTGGGCACTTCTATCGAGGCCTTTATCTTTGACCTGGACGATGATCTCTATGAAAAGGATGTCACCATCGAGTTCATCGAGCATATCCGGGGAGAAATCAAATTTGCAGATATTGAATATCTGATAGACCAGATCAACGCAGACTGTGTTCGGGCCCGTCAGATTCTGAACGAGAGGGGGCCTTGTGCGGATCTTCGCCATATCTGACCTGCACCTGTCTTTTGAAGTGGACAAACCCATGGATATTTTCGGGGAGTGCTGGGTTGATCATCCCCGTCGTATCAAAGAGTGCTGGCGTGACCTTGTAGAAGATGATGATATTGTACTCATCCCCGGTGATATTTCCTGGGCAATGAGGATCGAAGAGGCTGGCAGGGATGTTGCGTTTATCGATGAGCTGCCCGGCACAAAAGTCATCATAAAGGGCAATCATGACTACTGGTGGCAAAGCCTGAACAAGGTGAAAAACTTCGTACCAAAGTCCATCATCCCTTTGCAGAATGCCGCAACCACCTTCGGGAAAATCGGTATCGCGGGCTCCAGGCTGTGGATCGACCCTGATCTGAATCTGGAGACGACAACGCTTCAGGACAAAAAGATCTGGGAGCGTGAGCTTGTGCGGCTGAGACACTCGCTGGATGCACTGCCCAAAGGGCTGGATACGAGAATAATAATGACTCACTACCCGCCGATTTCTTTGGATGGCGCCCCGGGTAAGGCCGTGACTGCGGCCGCACCATACGGATGCGATATCTGGGTCTTCGGACATATGCACATGGGAAGCCTTGATTACGATGGATTCAACCGGACTATAGATGAGACCCGGTATGAATTTGTGTCGGCAGACTACCTCGGTTTTTGCCCGAAGCTCATTCTGGACGTAAAATAACATCTTTTACTTTTCTTGTGTTGAGGGATGTTGTATGTGTATCTTATAAGCATATTTATAATCAAGATGCCGAGGGAGCAAGATGACTAAGAAGACGAAATTATCAGGGTTGTCGCGTATTGAAAAATCTCCGGATATCCCCACGCTGGTCATGAATCAGATCATAGATCTCATATCACAGGGCAAACTGAAAATTGGAGACAAACTTCCTTCTGAACAGGAAATGACCGAGCTCTTCGGCATCAGCAGGATATCCCTGCGCGAGGCCATGAAATTACTTGAAGCAAAAGGATATATCGAGTCCAGAGACAGGAAAGGCAAGTATGTCAGATCCCTCACAGATAATGTAAAGTCATCCATCGAAGATCTTATTGCCATTGACCACGACAAGATATGGGAACTCC
>CAYRCP010000469.1:0-2212 GCA_964422755.1 uncultured Bacteriovoracaceae bacterium
AAAGCAGGGTCCGAAAGGAAAGGATGTTCAGCAATACGCTGATTCAGACCTCGCCGGTATTCTTCGTGGCCATAAATCCCCAGGGAAAGACCCTCATGATGAACGATGAGATGCTCAGTGTCCTTGGCTATACTCATGATGAGGTTTTAGAAGCCGACTATATCGACACCTTTGTCCCGATAAGTGAGCATGAGCTTTGCCGGGAAGGATTCCGGAAACTGGGGGATTTCAACAAGACAGCACATACGGAAAGTCATGTAGTGAACAAAGACGGTCGGCAACAGCTGATCGAATGGTTCAGCCGGCCGATCTTTACCGAAGAAGGAGACCTGGATTTTATTTTCAGTGTGGGCACTGATATAACGCAGCGGAGAAATTTTGAAATCGGACTGAAGACCTACCAGGAGCAGCTGCAGGAGCTCAACATGCACACCGAACAGGTACGTGAACGCGAGCGTACCCGCATAGCCCGTGAACTGCACGATGAACTCGGTCAGCTGCTGACGGTTCTCAAGATGGATCTTGCCTACGTAGAAAAGAATCTGCCGCAAAGAAGTGAAAACGTGAGCCAGAAGATAACGGATATGAACACCCGGGTCGACTCGACGCTGAATACCCTTAAGAGAATTATGACCGATCTGAGACCCTCTTTGCTGGACAACCTGGGGCTTGTAGCAGCCATCGAGTGGTATGCCGAGGATTTTCAGGTTCATGCCGGGATAAAATGTAAGGTATCCGTTAAACCCGACGACCTTCATGTGGACCCGGGCACTGCAACCACGGTATTCCGCATCTTCCAGGAAACGCTGACGAACGTGGCGCGGCACGCCCATGCAAATACGGTTACGGTAACGCTGGAAAAGAAAGAGGGCGAGCTTCGTCTTGAGGTGAAAGACAATGGGAGAGGTATTACGCCGGAAAAGGTATCCAATTCCAAATCCTACGGACTCATGGGCATCAGGGAGCGGGTGAAGCACCGCGGTGGGGAGGTTGAGATAAGCAGCACGCCGTGCAAAGGCACGACAGTATTGGTGACCATCCCCTTGGTGGAGGGATTATAGGCACCCATTCCCGCTGCAGCTGGATTATCCCTTTTAAAAAAAGATCGTTGCGGTATAATGTTTGATGATATGCATTGTACAAAGTACACGCAAGATCAGACTAGTTGAAAGGATTGCCCTCATGAAAAAACAGCACGAAAAACGGGATGCTTTGATCAAAGAGATTATCGCTATCGAGCTTGAGATGTTCGGAAATGTCAAGGCGCGCGAGCATGCCTCCTGTCAGGAATTGCCTGAGACCTTCAAGACAATGCGCTGGATGGCCCATTCGGTGTTGTCCGAGGACACACTTGCATCGTATCTGGATGACCTTATGCAGGCTGTACATGCAGGAAGGAATCTGATGACCGAAAAATATGCCCGTATGGAAGGCCTTATTCCTCCGCTCAAAAGCAGTCCCGAATCGAAGCAAATCCTTGATGAAATTGTCGGAATCGAAGAGGCCTGGATGAAAGAGTTCTCACACAGGTATCCAAAGATCGTTACCGGCGGAGCAGCGGGGTTTGGCACATACTTCAGATGCGAGCTGGAAACCTATTCGGACAGGACCCTTGAACTCTACCTCGGGGATGTGACGCATGCCAGGACCCGGGGGATCAACCTTGCAGAGCAAAGCTATATGAATCTGTTTGAAAAGCTCGGTTATGAATCCCTCGATGATGTGGTACGTGAGACGAAAAAACAGTGATATGGTTGTGCTGAAAAACGCCGAGAATCACCGCGTAAGATACTGCCGTTTTAATCGAGACATCGGCCTGGGGCGATTTGGATGAATGGGCTGGAAATAGCAGAGCAGTATTTTCAAACGCATGGCGTGCCCATGATCGAGCAGGGATTTGGAGCCTACAGGGAGAGAATTGCTGCCGGCCTTGTGGGAGACGGCTCTGAATGTTACGGATTCGATGACTCTATATCCCAGGACCATGATTGGGGGCCGTCGTTCTGTTTGTGGCTGACCAGAGAGGATTTCGACGATATCGGGCATTCTCTCCAGCAGGAATACGAAAAATTGCCTAAGGAGTTTGACGGCATACCTGCGCGCACGGAGAGCGCATGGGGGACAGGCAGGGTAGGGGTGTTCGAGATCGGTGCCTTCTACCGGCAGTTTATCGGAAGAGAGGATGTGCCCGGGACCAGAGAACAATGGCGGG
>CAYRCP010000470.1:0-2202 GCA_964422755.1 uncultured Bacteriovoracaceae bacterium
GCTTGATCTCTTTGACGGCATTGGTAATGATCCGGGCAGTAGCCAGGAGCACTTCATCGCCTCGTGAAAAGCCGTACCGGTCATTATACGGTTTGAAATTGTCGATGTCCACCCATGCAATGGCAATCTCACTGCCGTCATCAAACATCTGTTGGATGTGCCGGATGATGGATTCATTACCGGGCAATCTCGTGAGCGGATTGGTATCCTGTTCTCTCCGGGATCGCTGAGAAATGAATTGGAGCCGCTTTTTTATAACAGACTCGCTGTCGGTGGAGATGATGAAATCTTCAAGCGGGAAATCATCCCAGGATATGTCAGAGAGATCATCTTCGGTGTAGATTGCAACGATGGGCAGATGTCCGTATATGGTATTGCTCCTGAATTCGTTTACAATACTGCCGTCATGCTCCACAAGATATGACCGGTCAATGAGAATGATATCGGGTGGCTCCATGTAGATAAGAGAGACAATATCTTCATTGCTTTTGATGAGCTGTAATGAATCGAATTCTTCATGGAGAAGAGAAGAAATCGGTTCATCAAGTTGATCTTTTACAATAACAACTGCTTTCAAAATATCTCCCCTTTCCTTACATCTGATAATTCTCTACCTCTTCCAGATCGGTCAAGATCTGTTTCATCAGCAAGGCGAGATCAGTCTCATCCATCCCGACATACTCCCATGCCTGCGGAGATATCCTGCCTGCCCAACCATCTCCGCCGCTGCCCACGCCGAAGGCCCGAACAACACTGTCGGCGATATGGACGACAGCAACTCTATCCTGGAACTTTGGGGCGTTAGAAGGTTCGTGGTGATAGGTAATAGGTATGGAGAGCCTCTCGGGAAGGCCCCATTCCTCTGCAAGCCATGAACCGATCTCGGCATGATCAACACCGAGCACCTCTTGTTCAGCCTCCCTGAATGAACACCCGTTGGTCTCAACCAGAGAGGCGATTTTTTCATAGTCCTCATTCAGGGAAACCCGGACGAGAACCTTGCCGATATCATGCAGGAGCGCAGCGGTTGATATCTCTTCGGGTTCGCTCAAACCCAATGTGCGGCTGATGGTTCCTGATACCACAGCCGAGCCAAGGGAATGCTCCCAGAGTCCCACCATGGATTTTTCCATGAGGTCGAACACCGAGGCGGAAAGAACCACCCCCTTGATCACATTAAACCCCAGAAGAATAATGGCATGACTGATGGAGGAGATACGTCCGGGAAAACCGTAGAACGGCGAGTTGACGAGTTTTAAGACCTTTGCGCTCAAAACCTGATCGGAAGATATGAGCTTGCCCATCTCCTTTGCCGTAACATCGGGAGATTCCACCATCGTGGTAAGTTCCTGTACAACCTGCGGCAGGGATGGAAGAGTCTGTATCCGCCTGGTAATTGCTTTGAGCTGCTGGGCCTTACTCATCGGTGTTCTCCTGGTGCTCATATAATCGCTCATCAGCGTTGTCTTCAATGCCTTCGGGGGCAATGGCAGAGGTAATGGCATCTCTGAGTTTGTCCATTATCGGGTCACCCTCGACCCGGGAAAATCGTGCGGCAATATCCTGCAGTTTTTCCCGGGGTGTCTTTTCCGCATCCCCGAGATCCACAGGATGCCCCTCCAGGGTCAGGGAAGGTACATTCATCTTTTTCAGCCGGTTAATAAGGTTGGCGCTGAGCTCGGTACCCTCGGCACACAAAGGCATGCCTTTTTCGTTTGTAACGGGTTTTGCGAGGATCATCCCCGGTTTTACAAGCGTTATCGGTACCTTCTGCATCGCGTCTCCCTAACAAATCATCGTATTTTCGAACCCACGGCCGGTTGTCTGTCAAAGGATATCAGCGATAGCTTTCCATCGGGAGTATCCGTGGCAAGGAGCATTCCTTCTGAGGTTATCCCCATAAGTTTGGCCGGCTTCAGGTTCGTCACCACGGCGATATACTTCCCGGTCAGCTCTTCGGGCGAGTAAGACTGTCCAATACCTGCAGCGATTTGTATCTGCCTGCCGATATCTACCTTGAGCAGTACGAGTTTATCCGATTTTTTCACCGCGCTTGCTTCAATAATCTTACCGACCTTCATGTGAATTTTTGCAACCTCTTCGATATCAATGAGATTCTGCTCTTGAGGCTTTTGATCGGTCGTTTGCTCAGAGGAGATTAATTTGTCTACCCTCGGGAAGAGGGCTTTTTGCGGGACAATC
>CAYRCP010000471.1:0-2199 GCA_964422755.1 uncultured Bacteriovoracaceae bacterium
TTAGTATTATAAGTCTGTACCCGGGTCATGCAAGGTTCATGGATTGAGGTTTTAGGTATAAGGTTTAAGGTGTAGGGTTTCAGGCGTTGAGTTTTAGGCGTGAACAGCCGCTATTCACTTGATTTGAGGATGGATTGCCTTATGCAATGCAATGTGTAAAGGTTCCGGGAGGGGCAGCAGGAGGTATTTTGCCATCATTTTGCTATCACGGGCTCGAGCTGCAGTACCCTGCAGTGAATCAGCAGCTTGTTTGTCTGCTGAAAATAATTAAAGGTGATGCCATCACCGTATTTGTACGCAATGAGTCTGATGCGGCCTTCATAAACGGTTCCCGGCATCGATGTATGCAGCAGATCTGCTGCAGGCGCATCGGTGTAATCCGTCTCGGAAACCCCCACAAGAGAGTTTTGCGGTGTGTAGAAGGAAAATACGACCTGCGGTAATCGTTCATCCTGCAAGATGGATGCAATCAATGCCTCTGAAGGATAACAACTCAGGGAGAGATCATTGTCACTGCCGGCTTTTATCAGGAGGCAGCTCTCATCGGTTTGTATCACCCGGCCGGGAATCAATGTGTCATTCAGGATACGAAAGGCCTTTTCCCGTTTTTGTTCTGCGCAGAGTGAACACGAGTCTACCGTGGCCTGTGCAAGTAATTGAAAAGCGTCATCAGGAAGATCCAGTGCATGGGAATACGGCATGAAAAATGCCGTCGTCAGTATAATCACCATGAAGACTCTCACTATTGAGCGCATCATTTGTGCATCGCCTCCTTTTTTCGTACATAATGATCGATGAACTCATTGATTGATGGTGCATATAGCTCCCGGGAATCAATAAAACCCCGATTATGGGAGCCCTTGATCTCCAACCATGCCTTTGGCCCTTTGATGGAGCTGTACAGGCGCTTTCCCTGGTGGAACGGGATAATATCGTCATCCCTGCTGTGGATAACGAGTACCGGGGCGTCGAGATTCTCCAGATAATGAGCAGTGTCATAGGCGTAGTTTGCCAGGAGCCGGGAAGGAATCCAGAAAAACAGATCATCGGCCAGATCCTTCAGGGAGGTGAAGGTCGATTCGACGATGACCGCGCCGCAATGGTGGTGTGATGCAGTCCTGGCAGCCACAGCACCCCCGAGTGATCTGCCCCAGAGGATTATGTGCCGCGGGGCAATCTCCTTGTTTTCTACCAGGTAATTCCATGCCGCCTGTGCATCCAGATACGTTCCTTTCTCGGTTGGAGTACCATGGCTGTGGCCATATCCCCGGTAATCAAAGATAAGCACGTTGAGCCCGAGGCTGTTGATGATCCCAAGGGTATCCAGGCGGTCGCCCATGTTTCCGGCATTGCCGTGACAGAACAGCACGGTAGCTTCAGGATCTGCTGCAGGAACCCACCAGCCGCAAAGCATCACTCCATCGGCTGTTGCAAGGGTGACATCTTCATACGTAAGATTTACCTCTGCCGGGGTGGCTCTGATTCTGCGGGAGGGATGATAAAGGGCTTCCGGCACGCACCCGGAGATGAACAGCACCAGGCTGAGAAGAATAACAGGTGATGGTATTGTTTGTTTGTACATAAGAGCGCTCGTTAGAAAAACAGGTTCCAGAGAACCTTTACCCGTGTCTCATAAAACTCGCTGGTCTTGTGCCGGGAGACATCCAGCAAGACTCCCCGGTTGGAATCTATTGTCAGATTCTGCTGCAGCGATGCTTCAAAGGCGTTGAAATGATCCTCAAACCCATAATAAAGCCCCCGGGCAAAAACATGCACCTTCCAGAAGTTTTTCGGGCATGTGACAATGCCGGCAGAACCACCGGCACCGGCGGCATAGTTACCCTTTAACCCCCCACTGAGAACAAGATCCGTCTCCAGCATCACATACATCATTCCCAGTATATCATTCCTGAGAGCAAAGCCGCCACCGGGATTGATCTGATAGACCAGGCGGTCGCGTTTATTCTGATCCGCGAACCTTCTCAGGCCTGTCTTTATTTTCCACGATATGGGATGGAAGAACTTGTCCCGCGGGGTAAGAGAGAAGATATCGATAACATCCAGAGACTCCAGGGCTACCTTGTTATCGGATGGATAATACCGCAGTGCGACATCGGCGAAAATGAGCTGGGCGCCTTCGACGTATCCATTATCGTTGTCCATTAAATGGTGGTATGCCGGCCTGAGCCTGATTTCCTC
>CAYRCP010000472.1:0-2193 GCA_964422755.1 uncultured Bacteriovoracaceae bacterium
TAGTTGGCACTCTATAACTGGAGCGGATACACGGAAAAGGGCAAGACCTCCCACGGGATGATTGATGCCTCATCGCCCAGAGAGGCCAAGCTCAAGCTGCGGTCTCAAGGGGTATTTGTCAGCACCATGGAAGAAGAGATGCCCTCAACATCGCAGGGAGTGAAAAATCTTTCCTTCAAACGCTTTGTCGGCAGGGTCAGGCACGAGGACATCACCGTGATGACCAGGCAGCTCTCGACGTTAATCGGTGCTTCGATCCCGCTGGTGGATTCCCTGAGCGCACTGTACGAGCAGACAGAGTCTGCGGCAATGAAGAAGACTGTTGCCCAGGTGCGCGATTGTGTAAATGAAGGGATGTCGTTTGCCGATGCGCTATCTCAGCATAAGAGGATTTTCCCGGATCTGTACATCAATATGGTGCGTTCCGGAGAGGCCAGCGGGGCACTGGATGTGGTTCTTCTCAGGCTCGCAGACTTTATGGAAGGCCAGCACCGGCTGCATGCGAAGGTAGGTGCCGCTTTGATCTATCCGCTCGTGCTGTTTTTTGTGTCCATGGCGGTTCTGCTGTTCCTGCTCACCTCGGTAGTGCCCAAGGTGGTGGGCATGTTCGATAACATGAACCAGATGCTTCCGCTTCCCACACGCATCCTCATCGGGGTGAGCGATTTTCTGGGATGGTCGTGGTGGCTGTTGATCCTTATTGCAATTGTATGCAGTGTTCTCTTTGTGAAATGGAAAAGGACAGAGAACGGGTCAATGCGGTTCGACCGGTTTAAAATGCGGATGCCCATCTATGGCAGAATATACAAGAAGATTTCCGTGTCCAGGTTTGCACGTACGCTCGGTACGCTGCTTTCTTCAGGGGTACCCATTATCGACTCCATGAAGATCGTCAAGACCGTTGTCCAGAACAGAGTCATGGAAGACATCATCGAAGATGCCAGTACCGCAGTCATGGAGGGCTCCAGCATTGCCGCTCCCCTGAAGAAGTCAGGGGTTTTCCCCCCCATCATCACCCATATGATTGCTACCGGGGAAAAGAGCGGTACGTTGGAAGAGATGCTCATGAAGGCTGCAGATGCATATGAAGAGGACGTGGAGACCTCTGTTGCAGGGCTCACATCAATACTGGAGCCGGTCATGATCATTATCATGGGCATTATGGTGGGCTCGATTGTGCTGGCCATACTCCTGCCCATGCTGGAGATGAGTACGATTGTTCGATAAACTCTAAGGAGAGAACGAATATGCATAACAAGGGATTTACGCTTCTGGAACTGCTCGTTGTCATTGTCATCCTTGGTATCCTGGGCACCTATGTGGGCACCAGGATAATGGGGAAACCTGAAGAGGCCAGGCAGACTCAGGCAAAGATCCAGATTCAGGCTTTGGAAAACGCACTGAACATGTATCGTCTCGATAACGGAGAGTACCCGTCCACAGAGCAGGGGCTCAGGGCATTGGTGGAACAGCCTACTGTGGGGAACGTTCCCAAGTCGTGGCGTACAGGGGGATACCTGGAGAAATCAAGGGTGCCCAAGGATCCCTGGAAAAATGACTATGCCTACCTCAATCCCGGGATCAGGAACCCGAACAGTTTTGATCTGTTCTCTTATGGCTCTGACAACCAGCCGGGAGGGGAAGGAAAGGATGCGGATATCGGGAACTGGGAAGTTGATACCGAGCAATAGGGGGTTCACCCTCCTTGAGCTGATTATCATCATTGTGATCGTGGGGATCACGCTGGGATACATCGGCCCCAGGCTCTACACCGGTATCTCTTCCTCGAGCATGGACAAGGCAACCCGCGACATAATGACCATCCTTCAGTTTGCCAGGTCGTCTGCGGTTACCCAGCACAAGCCATTCTATGTGCGTTTTGATATTGATAATGCCTCGTTCGGGCTCTATCCGAAACCACAAAGCTCAGGGATGATCCCTGAGCTTCTCAAAGAGAACAACCTCCCAAAGGGAATCGTGTTCAAGAATATCAAGAGCCCGTATCAAATCCCCAAGCAGCAGGGCCAGGTGGATATCCTTGTAACCCCGGAAGGGGTGATCGAACAGGGGGTGATCTACATCGAAGGGGGATTTGGAAAGACGTATACCCTTGTGATCAAACCATTTTCCGGAAATCTCAAGGTATACGACCGCTATGTCGAGGTCTCCTATGGGTAGAGGATTTACCCTTCT
>CAYRCP010000473.1:0-2191 GCA_964422755.1 uncultured Bacteriovoracaceae bacterium
AAGCCCGTCTATTTTCTCGTGGGCATTGACCCGGAAGAGAGCGCATTCCAGTTCAGTTTCAAATACCGTTTCTTCAACCTTGAGAGCGAACTGGTGCAGAACCACCCGTGGGTGGAAGGGTTTCACCTCGCATACACGCAGACCTCCTTCTGGGACCTGCAATCCAGATCCAAGCCGTTCGAAGACACCAGCTACAAGCCGGAGATCTTTTTCCTGTCAAAAAATATCGATCCGGCAGTGAGGGTGAAAAGAAGGCTGTTTTTGCAGGCGGGATTTCAGCATGAATCCAACGGACGCGGTGAACTGGACTCCAGGAGCACAAACTTTGCCTACATCAAGCCGATCTTTATATTCTATCACGAGCCGACCCGTCTCGGATTTCAGATCTCCTCCATGGTATGGACCTATGTCTCAAACGACAATGACACCAACCCCGATCTGCATGACTACCGGGGATACTTTGAGCTGGAAGTGAAAACCGGAAAATTCGACAACTTTGTCATGGCAACAACCTTGAGGTCTGCAAAGAAGGGGAACTCGATAAAGGTGGACCTCACCTACCCCCTGCATCAGTACATCTTCAAAAACCTCAGCATGCATCTGCACGTGCAGTATGTCAACAGCCTGGCAGAAAGCCTTCTCTACTATCAGGACCGCATCCATGCGGTTCGCATAGGGTTCACCATTATACGGTGATTCATCACGCCTTACGCGCTTATCTTTCGATCAACAGCACACCTCGTCCCTCTTTCATGTTTACAGGAGCCATAGCAGCTGATAGTGTTTCTTCCGATTCTGCTAATAAGCGGCCATGCCATTACTATTTGCACATAAACAGGTTCATAAATAAGATCGATAGGATACACGCATACCACGCCATATGAACTGGAAGATCTTTATCACCTTATTTCTCGCTATATTCGCCTCCATGCTCGGCCAGGGCATTGTTGTCCCTTTGCTGCCGGTCTATGCACATGAACTTGGCGCTTCCGGCTTTACTATCGGGATCATGTTCGGCATCTATTCCCTTTCCAGGACCGCGTTTCTGCCGTATTTCGGCTCTGCATCAGACCGGGTAGGCAGGAAACCCTACATCACGGCAGGGCTTCTGGCCTATTTTCTGGCCTCTATTGCCTACATGTTCTCCCGGGATGTAGGTGCGCTCATCCTTGTACGCTTTTTCCAGGGCATAGCTGCCGCCATTATCCTGCCGGTGGCTCAGGCCTACGTGGGTGAACTCACCCCCAGGGGAAAAGAGGGCTTTATGATGGGACTGCTCAACCTTTCCCTTTATGGGGGCTTAAGTGCCGGACCCGTGCTCGGCGGCATTGCAAAGGATACGCTGGGCATCAGAGCAGCCTTTATCGGTATGGGCGTGCTCTGTCTTCTCGCATTTTTTCTGTGCCTGATGTTCCTTCCCCCAAGAAAAGACGAACCGCTTGTCTCCCGGGACAGACCGCGGCAGCACATCATGAATTTCCTCCGCAACCGGCATCTTCTGGGCCTGTTCCTGTTTCGCTTTGCCGCCACCATGTCCATCGGGGTGTTCTGGTCATTCGGGCCCCTTATTGCAAACACAAAGTTCAATCTCTCGGGTTCGGCAACCGGGATTCTGATCATGCTGAGTGTCTTGATCAGTGCGGTTCTCACGACCCCCATGGGATATCTGGCAGACCGTTTCAACAAGCGTTTTATGGTAATGCTCGGAGGGGTCATATCGGTACTCTCCATGTTGTTCTTCGCCTATTCTGAAAAAGCATGGGGTCTGTATGCAGCCAGTATTCTCCTCGGTATCAGCGGCGGCATCTCCGTGCCTGCCATGATGGCCATGGCCGTGTTTGTGGGCCGCACCAACAAATACATGGGCTCGGTCATATCACTGATAACCATGGGACACAGCCTGGGCATGATGACCGGGCCGATTCTGGCCGGCATCCTCATTGACCTGATCGGTATGCAGCCTACGTTGCTGGGCATAGCTGTATTTATGGCAGCAATGACCCTGTTGTTCCTGCCGCTGACCATTCGGTTTGACGCGCTGGAAAAAAATACCTTTTGACAAATCAAAAATAAGTACGTATCTAAACCAGTATGAAAGAAAATATGACAAACCTTCAGCTGAATGACCTGCTAGGACTGGTCGTCGTTGTCTTGAGGATGCCCTCTGCCGGCTGAAGCCTTTGTCGAACAG
>CAYRCP010000474.1:0-2190 GCA_964422755.1 uncultured Bacteriovoracaceae bacterium
CATCTTTCCAGGGAGGTGAAACCATGGAAAAGCTGTTTTACCCGGAATCAATTGCTATCATAGGGCTTTCTTCAAAACAGTACAACATCCCCAGAATCACGCTGGAAAATCTTCTCCGATGGGGATATCGGGGAAGGATCTTCGGTGTCAATCCTGCAAGCGAGGATGTGCATGTCGACGGTATCAGGATGTACCGGCACATCCAGGATCTTCCCGAGGTGCCTGATCTGGCATTCTGCCTGGTACCGGCCAAGTATGTTCCCGCTATGGTTGAAGAGTGCGGGGTATTCGGCATCAAGAGGATGGCGATTCCCAGCGGCGGGTTCTCCGAATTCAGCGACGAGGGGAAAAAGCTGGCTGACCTTACCCTGGCCAATGCCCGGAAGCACTCTGTAAGATTTGTCGGGCCCAACGGGGTCACGGTTGCAAATACGGCAAACGGGCTGTGCCTGCCATTTGTACCCCTTCATAAAGCGCCCAAGGGGGGCATGTCCATCATATCCCAGAGCGGCGGGGTCTCCTTGATGATGCTCAATTTTCTGCTGGACGAAAATGTGGGTATGGCGAAATTCGCCAGCATCGGCAACAAGCTCGACCTGGACGAGGTGGATTTTCTCGAATACTTCGCAGCTGATCATGAGACGAAAATCATCTGTCTCTACCTGGAGAGTATGGACAGAGGCCACGCATTTATCGAGGCTGCAAAGAAGATAGACAAGCCCATTGTCGTCTACAAGTCCAATACCACCAGCGCGGGGAAAAAGGCTGCAATGAGCCATACCGCTGCGGTGAGCAACGATGAGGATATTATTGACTCTGCCCTGGAACGGGCAGGCGTAATCCGTATACACAACTTCCTGGATTTCATTGCCGTTGCAAAGGCATTCCAGCTTCCGCCCATGAAGGGCAAACGGATCATGGTCATGAGCCCGGCAGGCGGGTTCTCCGTCATCACTGCTGATCTGTGCGAGAACGCCGGATTCGAGTTTGCCGACATGGGTGATGATTTTTATGAGGGCCTTCAGAAGTTCAGCAATGCCGGGGTGATCAATTTCTCCAATCCGCTGGATATGGGGGATATATACGATCCTCAGCTCTTTGCCCACGTGATCTACTCGGTCATGCATTCGGACCGAGTCGATGGTGCGGTATTCGTGAGCCAGCGTCCCCAGATGCCGCAGGGAGATAATGTGTTCCACAAGATGTTCCTCACCGATCTTTCCAAAGAGACCTGGGGAACGATCCTGTCTGCCGGGAAACCCTTCGGGGTCTGTCTGTTCGGGCCGACCAGGCAGATACTGCAGACAAAGAAGTATGTCGAATTCCCGATCTTTAACAGCCCTGAAGAGATGGTGCATGCCTTTGCCGTGCAGAAGAAATTCCACTGCCGGGCATTAACTGCGCCCGCAAACGAGGAAATGCCGGCAGGGGTCAGGATTGATGACGCCCGGTCATGGCTTGAGACCAGATCGGGTGACTATGGCGAGGAGACGCTCGAACTCCTCGATCATTTTGGGGTTCCGATAGCAAAGTCAATGGTGGCAGGGGACGAGAATAAGGCAGTGAGCTATGCCAGTGATCTCGGTTATCCTGTGGTCATGAAGGTGGTGTCTCCCGATGCGCTTCACAAGTCGGATGTCGGCGGTGTGGTGGTAGGCGTCAGAGATGCCCGCGGGATCAAGGAGAACTTTGCCGCGATCCGTGAGAACCTCCTGAGTTTCAAAGCCGATGCCATCTTCGATGGGGTGCGCATTCAAGAGATGGCAGAAGACGGCTATGATATGTTCGTTGGCGGGAAATATGACGCCTCGTTCGGGCCGGTTGTATTTTTCGGTATGGGGGGCATCTATATCGAGGTGTTCAGTGACGTGGCCAACACCCTGTGTCCGGCAGGGAGTGAAGATATCGGCAAACGGCTGGAGAAGTTGAAGGCGTTTTCGATCCTGAAAGGGCTGCGCGGGCAGGACAAGGGGGACATTGATGCTTTTATCGACCTTGTAGTGCGGGTGTCCCACCTGCTGGCGGCATTTCCCCGGATAAAAGAGCTGGATCTAAACCCGGTGCGGGTATTCGCCGAGGGGGGCGGGGTCATGGCCCTGGATGCGCGGATGCGCATCGAATAGGCACGAACCGGCGCGAAAAACACTACGGATCCAATAAAATCATATAGTTGTTTGGTTGGTTCCTTAG
>CAYRCP010000475.1:0-2181 GCA_964422755.1 uncultured Bacteriovoracaceae bacterium
CGAACGAACCCGAAGGGCGGCTTCGTGGGGTGCCTTTTCTTTGGTTCTTTCTTTGGGCACGCAAAGAAAGAACATATAAAAAACCATTTCTCCTGTTTCGTTTTGTAAATCATGCCATCCATGGCCTTAGTCTACCTATGCAATAAATTTGATCCAGGGCCAATCTGCCCAATCAGAATATATTTGAAAGCCTGAACATGCTCAGGAAAGACTTGATGGGAAGTCGTTCCTTATGCGCGCAAAAGGTCCTGCAGTCTTTCCCCTGAAATCTGGACTTCGTGAAGTGCAACCCCTTGAAGCTGTATACCATGTTCCCATACTTGTAGAGGAAGCGGATCATGAATTTTACAATGCGTGATTCATAGTGGCTGTCCTTCTCGTCCACCACCAGAGGAGACAGCCCGAGGTACATGTATTTCACCCCTTCTGCCTTGAATATCTCCATTGCATGGGTCATGAGGGCATAGAATATCCCCTGTTTGAAGTTATGGCTGAACCGCGAGATATTGGGAACATAACTGATCAGCTTGTTATCTGCATATACCGGATCAAAGTAGATAAATCCCAGCAGTTCATCGCCCTGATAGGCATAAAACTTTCTGGTCCCTTCCTGATAATCCATATCCATAGGCCGGATCAGAAATAATATCTCCCGGTTTCTCACCTTCCTCGTCTGCAACCATTCGTCGGTGAGTGCCCGGTCTCCGTTCAGCTCATATTTTTCCACAAAATGGACGCCATCTTTCTTGGCTTTGTTTACCGAGGTCCGCAGCACCTGCTTTTTCTTGCCCTTGAGATCCCAGTTCTCCAGATCCACAATGGTTTCGACACCGAACTGGGTTGAATAATATCCGAATTTTTCTGCAAGAAGTTCGGCAACAGGTTGTGAAATCTGGGCAAATGCGGTGTTCTTCTTTTCCTTGAGGAATTCAGAGATAATAAATTCACGGTCTCTTTCGGCACAAACAGGATCAGCGAGGACAAACCGGGAACCCCACTGCTGCCTGAATGCAATGTAGCCGACCCCCGGCATATCAAAATACTGCATGCGGGGCTGCAGGGCGGAAAAGGACATGCAGTGATCTCCGTACTTCCGGAGATACTCTATGCGTTCATCGAGGCTGAATATATCAATCCCGGCTTTATCAGCTATCCTCCGGGGCATGTGAAGATGCAGAGGAAATATTTTTGCACTTTTTGCCTGTTCTCTGGGTTGGCCTACAATCGTCGGTACCTGGACACTTATACTCATTATCTCACCTCGTTTCCTTATCTAACGGTTTTTGCCTAAACGCTCGTGGCTCGTTACCCAATCCAGCGAAGAAATCGCAGCTGCCAGAGAGAGTTCTCCGGCGACAACAACAGCGGCAACGATCTCGGTAAACTTTTTGACCTTGCCCTGACCATAGCAGCCAAGTACCTCCAGGCACTCGCGCTGCGTCGGCAGCCCGGTTCCTCCGCCGTAGGTTGCAACGATCAGCGATGGAAGGGTAAGCGAACCATAGAGGTCGCCTTCAGGGGTTACTTCGGTAAAGAGAAGCCCGGTCGATGCTTCGGCAACATTGGCAACATCCTGGCCGGTAGCAAGGAACAATGCGGCAAGCGCATTGGCTGCATGCAGGCCGTTACTGCTGGAGCCGGCCATGAATGCACCGATATCCGCAACCTTGTTGTGATATACCAGGGTCTCGGGATCCACCCGCATGTGCTGGATCAATATATCCCGGGGAATGGTGACCTCCCCTACAACCCTTTTGCCGCGGGTATTGAGTGTATTGATCTGGGAGCACTTCTTGTCAGTGGACATGTTGCCGTCCATATAGAAATGTTCGATACCCTTATACTGTGCCAGCATCCAGTTGCATGCAACGAATGTTGACAGGCTTACCATGTTCTGACCCGCTGCATCGCCGGTGTAGTAATTGAAGCGCAGGTGCACCAGTTTGCTTACGAGATACTTTTCGATATCGATGAGCTTGGCAACCTTGGAGGTGGACTCTGCCTGCTCACGGATCTCATGGATATGTTCATCCACCCACACCGCAAAGTCCCTGGCCTCACGTGATGATTTAAAGACGAACACCGGGGAGCGCTGCATCTTATCTTCCAGGACGGTCGTGGTGATACCGCCGCACATATTGAGGATCTTCATGCCGCGGTTGTATGAGGCAACCAGGGAAC
>CAYRCP010000476.1:0-2179 GCA_964422755.1 uncultured Bacteriovoracaceae bacterium
AACTGCTGGGCTTTTTCGGCCTGGTCATCGCCATCCCGGTGACCTGCCTCATCCTTGCATATTACCGGCGTCTTCTGGTAATGTCCGAGGTCAAGATTGCAGAATCTTCACCATGAAGATGAAGTCTTATAGCGTGTTGACAGCCACTGCATAATTGACTATCTTACGCATCGCTACGTTTCTTCTCTTTCTGCATACTACACGACAGACACATCATGAAGCAGACATCGAATCCACAGAGCATCACACCATCCGATACGGGCAAGGACAGCCTGAACGGAGTTTTCTCCGCCATAGCAGCATTCCTGATCTGGGGCATGAGCCCGGTCTACTGGAAGCTGCTCGATGCGGTGCCTGCCTTTGAAATCCTCATGCACCGCATGGTCTGGTCCTTTGTATTTCTTGTACCCCTGCTCCAGCTTCAAAAGGGTTGGGGTGAATTCCGCGCTGTACTGAAAAACGGCAGACTGATCCTTATCCTGTGCTGTTCCACCCTGCTCATAAGCGCCAACTGGTTCACCTTTATCTGGGCCGTGAACAATGACCATGTTCTTGAGGCGAGTCTCGGATATTACATCAGCCCACTGGTCAATGTGCTGCTCGGCTTTATCTTTCTCAAGGAAAGGCTGCGTCGTCCACAGACCCTCGCCGTGCTCCTTGTAGGCATCGCGGTCCTCAACCTGACTATCCGCTACGGGCATATCCCCTTGATCTCACTTACCCTTGCCTTTTCCTTCGGATTCTACACCCTTGTCCGCAAGATTGCCCCGGTAGGCGCGCTCATGGGACTCGCGATCGAGACATTCCTGCTGTCGCTGCCGGCACTGGCCTACCTGTTCTATATCGATCATGCCGGATCAGGTTCCTTTGGTCATATGGGAACAATCAATTCGCTTCTCATTATGGGGACTGCCCTGGTGACCGCACTGCCGCTGCTGCTCTACACTATCGGGGCGCGCAGGCTCAGTCTTGCGTCCACGGGTTTTCTCCAGTACATTGCCCCGAGCTGCACCTTTGTTCTGGCGCTCCTGCTCTTTCACGAGCCTATCAGCAGACTGCAGATCCTCACCTTTGTCCTGGTATGGATAGCACTGGCTGTTTATTCTTTCGATACCGTCCGCTCTTCGCAATGACTCAAAGGTATGAAGCTTTTGCCAGGCGCTGGGTCATGTTCTGCGGCTTCGCAAAACCAGCGGGATCTTCGACAAACTGCATAAATTGAACCCCGACGATCCATCCAATGCAGCCAAAATCAAAACAGGCAGCTGAAACCGGACGTGTCCGGCGACGTGTCCGGCTTTGGCCGGGTCAGGAAATCATTCCCGGAGGAGACCATGAAATCTTCCTGCCTCCAAGCTGCTCCACCAGGCTCTTGTATTTTTCATGTACCATCTTCCTGTCAAATTCCCGGAATTCTTCAAGCATGGTGTCCTGCTCCTCTTTGCTGAAATACTCCATACACGGATAGAAGAAGTGTTTATCTTCCTTTTCGATATGCGCCGGGTAGAAATCAGCCAACGCTCTCAAAGACATAATGATGTCGGTTATGACATCTTCTCCAAGAAGGTATTTTTCCTTCGCCTCCACCAATTCGCGAACTTTCTTTCTCCCGTACGCATGCTCGTCAATCAGTTCGTTCATGATCCGTAAATGGTCTGAAGAAAGTTTTTTCTTTGCAAGTTCTTTAAAAAGTATATCTTCTTCCTTTCCATGATGGGTGCGGTCTGCATATGTTCTGATAAAATCCAGGGCGGTCTCGATAAAGACAGGATTGACCTCGCCTGTTTCATCCATCTTTTGGATCTCTTTTTCAAACAACCCCAGCAACATTTCAATAAGCCGGTGTTCCCACATTAACGGACCTATAGGTTTCATGATTCTCCTCCCTTTTATTGATGAATACCAGCAGACAGAATCAATTCAGGTAAAACTATGCGGCAATGACAAACACAATCCGGCTGTTGTTAAAAGATATATTTGAATCTTTCGTTGTCAAGGTTGCTGCGGCAAGCACGGGCACGAGCAACCGTTGAATTGCACAACACATTATTATCATTTTTGATTACAACCGCAGGGGTGCAATAGACCCCGCCTTCGAGGGGGTGACTTCCATATGAGTTTTGCAATTACCTCAGGAGTGATTAACTATCTGGTAATTGTTTATCAGATCAAATTCAGG
>CAYRCP010000477.1:0-2174 GCA_964422755.1 uncultured Bacteriovoracaceae bacterium
ACATGACCACCTCCGAGCCCAGGCTCGCGGCTGAAATCTATGACCAGGCAAAAGAACGAGGCCTTCATGCGCTGGACGCCCCTGTGTCCGGCGGCGATATCGGCGCACGCCAGGGCACACTCGCCATCATGGTGGGCGGGGACAAAGAGATCTTCGACAAGGTCCTGCCGCTCTTTGAGATCATGGGCGATAATATCGCTCTCATGGGAGGGGCCGGGGCCGGTCAGCACACCAAGATGAGCAACCAGATCCTCATTGCCTCAACCATGGTCGGGGTGGTGGAATCGCTGCTCTATGCATACAAAGCGGGGCTCGATCTCGATGAGGTAATCGACGTCATCGGTAAAGGAGCTGCAAGCTCGTGGTCCATCAACAACCTTGGCAGACGGATCGTCAAAGGCGACTTTGACCCGGGATTCTTTATCAAGCACTTTATCAAGGACATGGGAATCGCCCTGGACGAGGCAAAGAGGATGAACCTGTCGCTGCCCGGCCTTGCCCTGGCGCACCAGTTTTACATCAGTGCCTCGGCCCTGGGCTATGAAGACCTCGGCACTCAGGGACTCTACAAGGTCTTTGAGAAGATGAGTGATTTAAATGCAGGCACTAGGCGTTAGGCACTGGGCGTCAGGAAAGATGCAATCCGCTGTGGCTCAATAAGATACGGGGTATGGGGTATAAGGTTTAAGGCACAGGGTTTAAAAAGGCACATTGAACATGGGTAAGCAGTTGCGGGAACATTGAGAATTTTGAAATAAAATGATGTAAAAACTTCTGCGGGAGCACCTTCAGGTGCGATAAAATAATTGCGTTTCGGCTCATAATCGCGGCTTAAGCCGCTCCCACAGATTTGTATTACCTATGTCCTGACCTATTCATTGTTGAACCTTACACCTTGCACCTTAAACCTTGCTTAAAGGAGGTCATTGTTATGAACGTGATCGTGGAAAAGAACGAGAATATCTGCACCATCATCATCAACCGGCCCGAGGTGAGAAATGCCGTGGACGGACCTACCGCAAGGGATCTTGCCGATGCCTTCAGGGCCTTTGATGCTGATGACGAATCGCATGTCGCAATACTCACCGGTGCCGGAGGACATTTCTGCGCAGGAGCGGATCTCAAGGCCATTAGCATTGATCACGAGCGGGTTAACCGCATAGATGAGACCGGTGATGCGCCCATGGGCCCTTCCCGGATGCTTTTGACTAAACCGGTGATTGCAGCTGTTGCCGGATATGCCGTTGCCGGCGGACTGGAGCTTGCCTGCTTCTGCGACCTGCGGGTCGTGGAAAAATCCGCGGTGTTCGGGGTGTTCTGCCGCAGGTGGGGGGTTCCGCTCATAGACGGCGGCACCATCCGCCTGCCCCGGCTCATCGGTCTGAGCCGAGCCATGGACCTCATCCTCACCGGCAGGCCGGTAAGCGCTGACGAGGCCCTGGCAATGGGCCTGGCAAACAGGGTTGTTCAAGACGGCACAGCAAGGCAGGAGGCTGAAGCCCTTGCACGTCAGCTGGCAGAATTCCCGCAGGTCTGCATGCGAAACGACAGGCTGAGCGCCTATGAACAGGCGTCCATGGACACCCCCAAGGCCTTTATCAATGAATTCCGCCACGGCATGAAGGCACTGGAAAGTAATGAAACGCTCAAAGGTGCGCAGCGCTTTGCAGGGGGCAAAGGCAGACACGGTTTGTTTGAGGATTAGTCTACTCCGCAGGGTAAAAAAGAATCCAGAATCCTGCTATGTTTTTTACATTATTTCCGAGTTATAGGAATACATTCTATTCTCGCGCCAAGCCGCCAAGAAATCATCGATTTTACGTTTCTCATTATATCACACCACACCGTCATCGATTATCTCATTAATTCAATATATACATGGTGTTAGCATCGTTTTATTACTATTCTTTGATTTAACTTAAGAGAGGTCTTTTTTATCGTTTCGGTTTATTCATATATTTGCTTGTTATTTCATTTGATTATCGCAGCTGATTCGCCCGCCCTTCCGTCCCTGATGCAATATGTGGTATATATTTAAACTTGATAAGATCTGTTTTTGCTATATAGTCACAATTAATGACATCTTCCGGAAGCAATGCATCAAGAACTACTATGAGTTCCCATGGCCTCGAAGAAAACCTTTTCTCTACGGCCTTCTCCCTCAATCCTGTACC
>CAYRCP010000478.1:0-2168 GCA_964422755.1 uncultured Bacteriovoracaceae bacterium
TTCTGCATCGTTCAGATTCAAAAGGCGGGATCACTCCCGGCATTTCTCCCAGCAGCTCATTGTACCATGCTGCGGCCTGCCGCCTTTTGGATGTCCAGTTATCGAGGTGCTTTAGCTTCACACCGAGAATTCCTGCCTGGACAGAGTCCAGTCTGCCATTATATCCCTCGATATCATGATAGTACTTCTTTGGTTGGCCGTGGTCGCGAAGCATCCTCACCGCCTTGGCGATATCTTCACGGCTTGTGGTTATTGCTCCGGCCTCTCCGCAGGCACCAAGATTCTTTCCGGGATAAAAACTGAAAGCCGCTGCGGTTCCCATGGAACCGGCTGTTTCCCATTGCCCGCTCAGGGCTGAATAATATTGAGCCCCATGAGCCTGACATGCATCTTCTATCACGATCAGATTATACATGCGCGCGATAGCAAGAATGGTGTCCATATCCGCCATCTGCCCATAGAGATGTACCGGGATAATGGCAGAAACAGGCCTCCCTTTGAGCCTGTGTACGGGCCTGCCGGTTATGGGGTTCAGATCACATTCTCGCTCCAGATAGTCGAGGAGCCTTTCGCAATCAATCGTGTACGTCTTCTCGTCAATATCAACAAAGTCCGGTATGGCTCCTGCCTGAGAGATGGCTTCTGTGGTAGCGATAAATGTGTTCGGCACGGTGAGTACTATGCTGTCGGGCTCAATGCCGGAGGCAATGATTGCAAATCTCAGCGCATCTGTGCCGCTGCTGACCCCTACGCAGTAAGGTGCATTGCAAAAGGCAGCAAAATTATTTTCAAATTCCTCGACAACAGGACCGCCCACAAATCTGCCGGATGTCAGAATATCACTAAACAGTGCGACTAATTCGTCTTTGAGTTCGCGATGAGGTGTTGCAAGATCAAGAAACGGTATTTTCATTGGCATCTCCCTTTAAGGTGTATGTATGTACACCCTTGTTCTATCTGTACCCGAGATAACCTATGCTCAAGGTTACGTTATAAGCCTTTCAGCGGTATGGGAATTTATCGGGCTGTGTTACGTTTATGAAAAACATAGGAATGTGTACCTTAATGAGTGCACACCTTTATCTCTTGATGGATTTTCTCAATATCCTTGCCGGGTTTCCGGTAACAATGACGCCGGGAGGCACATTCTTGGTTACCACAGTGCCGGCACCGATAATTGCGTTTTCATACACAGTGATACCACAGAGCAGAGTAGCTCCAGACCCGATACAGGCACCTCTCTTCACCAGGGTGGGGATGCACTGCCAGTCGGTTTCTGTCTGCAGGGAGCCTTGAGAATTGGTTGCGCAGGGATAGCGATCGTTAATGAACGTGACATTGTGACCGATGAATACGTTGTCTTCAATGACGACCCCTTCACAGATAAAGGTGTGACTGGATATCTTGCAGTTCTTTCCTATTGTTGAATTTTTCTGAATCTCCACAAAGGCCCCGATCTTTGTATTTTCTCCTATGCGGCAGCCATACAGGTTGATGAATTTTGAAAGGACTACATCTTTGCCCAGTTGAACATCGTCTGCTATGCACGTATATGTCATTTTTTAAAGAAGTAGATCTTGTTTAATCTCTCAAAGGGATTAATTTACCGCAAATTGCTGGGCAGAATGGAATAGTAAAAAATCAAACAGATACTTCTCTTGTGATCTTTTTATTCTGGATACTGAATTTTTTTTGCCCTGCAGTTTGTAGAAGATTTCGCTGGTTTTTGCGGGGCTGTTAAAAGGATGTCTTCGTGATGAAACTATTTTTGATGGGCTACATGGACAGCTTAACCGGTTTTCCCTCGTCCCGCAAAGATTGCGTTGAGGCCTCCATCATCTTTACCACTCTCAAACCGGCATGTCCGTCATTGAAGGGATGGTTGTCATTGATGACACAGTCTACAAAATATTCTGCCTCGGCCTTGAGCGCCTCGGTCTGTTGAATCTTGGGGGCCCATATATCACCGGATCGATAGCTTATGAGAAGATCGTATATCCCTTCTCTGTTCATCATGTTCACACCCTTGTCATACACCCTTATTTTTTCGTCCACATCCAGGTCGTTCCATACAACCATCTTTTTTTCACCGCCAATCAGCGTGGTTCGGACCTTTACCGGGGAGAGCCAGTTCACATTAAAATGTGCTATAATATTATTGTTGAAAA
>CAYRCP010000479.1:0-2168 GCA_964422755.1 uncultured Bacteriovoracaceae bacterium
GCGCTGGAATACGGGTGACAGCGAGATGTATTCCTACAAGCCCTACTGCCATGAACTCAGGGCTTGCCGCAACCTCAACCAGCTCATTAATTTCGTGGAGGAACTCATTCTCTAGGAGAAGCTGTTATTATTTGATTAATTTGCCTGATAAAGGGGGGGCAACGGATAAAAAAAATATCTCGCATGGCAGAGAGCAAGATTGCTTGTCTTAGATTTTCACCACCTGCGGCCGGGTGCCAGTTTCCGGGATATGGATACGAATAGGAGTGCCCTGATGAATGACAAGCTGCGACTCTTAACAGAGCAGGCATTTGATTTTGCAAAGCAACACATTGCATCGAGGCCCGATCTTCATACGCAAAAGGCATTCCCTGCAGATTTGTGGGAGAAGATGGGCAGCGAGCATCTCCTGGGGATCGGCATACCGGAAATCTACGGCGGCCGCGGCGGCGACTATCTGGGCATCGCCGCTGTTGGAAAGGCACTTGCCGAGGGCGGGAACAACCTCGGGTGCTGCCTTACGTGGCTTATGCACCAGATCAGTGCCCGGTTTTTTCTCCTGGAACACGGATCATCCCTGCAGCACAAGCACTACCTCCCGGATATGGCACGGGGGAGGATAACGCCCTGTATCGCCATCTCGGAACCCGGGGGCGGGGGCCATCCCAAGTACCTGAAAACAGTTGCCGAGCATGACGGATCAGGCTATCTCATTACCGGGGAAAAGACCTTCCTGACCAATGCCCCGATCGCAGATCTGTTCATCGTCTTTGCCGTTGTGGGTATGGAGCAGGCAAAGAAGCGTTTCAGCGCCTTTATTGTTCCGCGGACATCGCCCGGGCTGATCCTTGCCGAACCCCTGGATTTCGGTTTTCTCCATCCATGTCCTCACGGCGGGATTGTTCTGAAGAAGTGTCCGGTATCAGCTGACGCTGTTCTGGGAAGGCCGGGCACTGCCTATGAGGATATGGCTGTGCCGTTTCGGGATGTGGAAGATACCCTGATGATGGGTCCCCTCTCCGGAGGGATCAGGGCGCAATTGAACTATTTGATACGTCTCATACAGGATCAGGTGGTAACTCCCGGGGAGGATCTCGCTGCCCGGCTGGGTGAGATCGAATCATTTATTGGTGCCCTGGAGATCCTCACGTATGATGCTGCCGCCATGCTGGAGAGCGGGGATCATGAGCAACTGGTCTCTCTCCTGATATTCTGCAGGGCAATTGCCGGACAGACCCAGGCAAAGATCAAAGACCTCGCCTTGAGCGCAGGCATTCAGACCGACACCCTCTATGAGCACATGACCAATGACCTGGTCCGCTCGCTTGGTATCGCTGCAAACATCTCCACGATCAAGCAGAGGAAACTCGGCAGGGCGATGCTTTCCTGAGGGGTTCAAGACGGCACATACTCTGAGATGGTATATCTCAGGGAACAGTACTTACTTTGATATATGTTGAAACATTGGCAAGCAAAAATCGGATTGAAGATGGTTAACCATAACAATGTTTGACTATGAAGGAGGGGTAAAAAAATGTCACAAGTTATTGTCCTCGGGGGGTGCGGAGCTGTGGGGAGTGTCGCCGTAAAGACCCTTGCTGCGCAGGATATGTTTTCGTCCGTGGTGATAGGCGATATGAATATGGACAGGGCCAGTGATATCATCGCGGGTCTCGATTCGGACAAGGTCTCTGCCGTGAGGCTGAATGCTGATGATCCGGAGAGCATCAGGAGTGCAATTGCAGGGTCTGATGTGGTGCTCAATTGTGTGGGACCGTTCTACAAGACGGTAAAGACCATACTCGGGGTCGTGATCGAACAGGGGATCAACTACGTGGATATCTGCGACGATGTGGATGTAACCCTCGAGATCCTTGCAATGGATGCACAGGCGAAAAGCGCCGGCATAAACGCACTCATCGGTATGGGCAGTTCGCCGGGTGCCACGAACCTGCTGGCAAGGCTCGCCCATGACACCCTGCTCGATGAGACGGACTCCATCGATATCTTTCATACTCACGGCGGAGAGGCCATAGAAGGTGAGGGGGTGATCGCCCATCGGTTCCATTGCATGAGCATCGACATACCCATGTTCCTCGACGGGTCGCTCACCTATGTGAAGTATTTTGAAGAAGACGGCATGGCGCTCAGGCAGACCTTCGATTTTC
>CAYRCP010000480.1:0-2162 GCA_964422755.1 uncultured Bacteriovoracaceae bacterium
GAATACTTGCCGCTGCCGGATTCGATGTGGAAGCAGAGTACTATATCAATGACGTGGGCAACCAGATGAACAACCTTGGGGCCTCTGTTCTTTCCCGCTATAAAGAACTCTACGGAAAGGAGACCGTGTTTCCGTCCGACGGGTATAAGGGGGAGTATATCGGAGAAGTTGCCCAGGCATTATCAGACACACACGGAGAGGACCTGCTTCAGGAGGAGGAATCAAAGGCTGTGCAGATCTGCAGAAAATTTGCATCCTCTCTTATATTCGACGAGATAAAAACAGACCTCGACAGTTTCAACGTCCATTTCGACCACTACTTCAGCGAATCATCCTTGTATGAAGATCACAAGGTTGAAGAAACGCTGGACTATTTTAAAGAAAAAAACCTCAGTTACGAGGATGAGGGTGCCCTGTGGTTCAAGACGAGCGTCTTCGGCGATGAAAAGGACCGGGTGCTTCGAAAACAGGACGGCTCACTGACCTACTTTGCTCCGGATATTGCCTATCACAAAGACAAGCTTCAGCGCGGATTCAAACAGATTATCGATATATGGGGAGCCGATCATCACGGTTATGTGCCGAGAATGAAAGCGGCCATAGAGGCCCTTGGTGCAAAACCCGACTGTTTTCATGCCCTTCTCATCCAGCTCGTATCACTGGTGAGGCAGGGTAAGCCTGTGTACATGTCAACAAGGGCAGGCGAATTCATTACCCTCAAAGAGATCATTGACGAAGTGGGCAAGGATGTGGCCCGGTACTTCTTCCTCATGCGCAGGTGCGACTCCCACCTGGTATTCGATCTCGATCTGGCTAAGAAGAAGAGTGATGAAAATCCTGTCTACTACATCCAGTATGCTCACGCCCGCATCTGTTCCATCCTGAAAAATGCCGCTGAGGCCGGGCTTCAACCGGATATTACACAGGCTGATACGAGTGTTCTTGCAGCAGGTGAAGACCTTGCGCTTATAAAGACAATTGCCATGTACCCCGATATCGTTGTCTCCTGCGCAACCGACCTTGAACCACATCGTATCGCTTTTTATTTACTTGAGCTTGCAACTGCCTTCCATAGGTTCTATAATAAGAGTCGGGTAATTTCAGATGACGGCCGGATCACAATGGCCAGGTTGGTGCTTATATATGCTGTAAGGCAGGTTTTATCAAATGCTTTGACTCTCATGGGGATAGACGCGCCCGAGAGCATGTAAGGTTCTATGGCAAAGAGAAAGAAGCAAAAAAAACAGTCTCTGGCAAAAAATATCGCGCTGCTCTTTTTGTCTCTCGGCATCCTTGCCGGGGCGAGTATACTGTTCTCCGCGGTCAACGGCAGATCGGACTTCTGCTATGATCCCTTCCGCAATAAATTAACAAACATGATATCGCAACGTCACGACAAGGACGTCTCCAAAAAAACCCAGGTGCCTCCCCAGCAGAGTTCAGCCAACGCCTATGATTATAAGTATTGGGATATCCTCCTGCTTCAGGATAAAGAGGAGCCTCCCGGAGACAACAACTACAGCATCCAGATCGCTGCCTTCAAAACCCTCAAACAGGCACAGAAATACACAGCCGATATTAAGGACAAAACCCACCTCCAGTGCAGGGTGGTCAGCGAGGGAAAATGGTCTGTGGTCAGATGGGGCAGCTTTTCTACAAGATCATCGGCTGAGCGGTACCGAAAAAAAGTCTCTGAGCGGCTGAAGAAAGAATGTATCGTGGTCAAGAAGTAATACCCGGCGAAACGGCATTTGTGCGGCCTTCGTTCAAATCCCCCGGCTTGTCTCTACCGCAATGCAGCCGTCGTGTGATCCATCCGTTGCGACACGAACACATCTTCAATAAAAATATGTTATTGACAAGCCTGGTTGTCTGGATGATAAAATTATAAATCAATATGGTATTGCACATCGTGGGCGCACGCCCCCAATTCATCAAGCTGGCACCGGTGGTTCAGGCTTTCAAGAAACTGGCTATCCCGTACTCGGTTCTCCATACGGGACAGCACTATGACTACTGCATGTCCGATATGCACTTCGAAACCCTCGCAATCGATGCTCCGGATTATGCTCTCGGTATCGGGTCAGGAAGTCATGCCGGCCAGACCGCAAAGATGCTTGAAGGCATCGAGCCTGTTCTGTTAAAAGAAAAGCCGTCACTTG
>CAYRCP010000481.1:0-2162 GCA_964422755.1 uncultured Bacteriovoracaceae bacterium
CCTGCCTGTCATGAGATCAGAGCTTCTTCGCCCTGGTGAGCGCCTTGCACTCTTTGGCCGGTACTCGCATATCCATGTTCGTGCCGAAGTCGAGATGATCCAGAAATTCCCCGGCACCGCCGGCAGCCCTTCCCAGGGCAAAGGCCACAAAGGGGATATCCACAGCGCGCTGGATAGTCATGCGTTTCTGCCGCAGGGCATCCCAGCAGATCCCGAGCCAGACACATGCCAGGGCCGCATCCACGTTCACCGCCAGCACCTTGTTCATGGCGTTGTTTTCCTTCAGGGCATGTACCAGGGCATGGTAGAACTCCAGGAAGATATTTGTCCGCCCCTGGGATTGTATATACGAGTAGATCGCCTGCTCTCTGGGGTCATAATTGACCGGGTCATTCCTGAAAACCGGATGACCGAGACAGGGAATCCGCCGGTATTCAAGCGATGCCTCCTTTGCAGCGAGTTTTCTTATCTTGAAGTCATCCGCCACCTTTTTGGCAATCCCGGTAACATCCACCCGGGAATCATAGGGATCGGCGATATCAATGTTCCCGAATACATCCAGGAGAAATTCCACCGCCTCAGACCCGTTCCCGCCGTGGGTTTTGCCCATGGTGGCCAACGTGCCGATCATAGCCGTATTCGGCGTATTGCCGGCAGAGGTGGAGAGCTTTGCTCCCTGTGCCGATATCGTCCCGGGTCCGTTTGTCAGGGCGGCGATCAATGTCATCTCTGCAAGCTTTTCCTCAAACTCGTCGCGGGGAAGGTCACCGGTCCAGTACAGGATCAGCGATGCCGTCAGCGAACGCTTTTCCATGAGATCCATCAGGGAGTACCCGTAAACCCTCGGAGTGACCCCGTCATTGGAACTTGCATGTGATGCATTGCGCATGGACTGTCTGCTCATGGTAATCCCCAGCGTTGAGAGCTCCTGTTCACCGACCTGATGCGCATATGGCTCGGGAATGACGCCAGTGGCGAGATCGAGCTCCTGGGGAATGTGTTTGCCGAGTTCTCCGAGGTTGACAAACCACGGATTGAGTTTGAGAAATTTGGCACTTGTCATGTCGCGTTTTATCGCGAGCGCATCACACATCAGGCGCATTGCCCTGGGAATGTGATGGAGTGCTGTTACCCGCATCCCCCTCTTCAATGCATCGCGAAACTCCGGGGTCTTCTTGTAGCGTTTGTCGGGATTAAAGGGTTTGATGCCGAAGTATTCATCAAACTCCGCCATCTTTGCGGTAGCTGAAGTGAGGTTGCCTTCCACCACAGCACCGGCATGCCCCAGGGAGACATTGTGCTTTTCCGCAATACTGCCGGCAATATAGGCAATGAGAGGCTTTGAGTAACCATGCTCTTTGATCATCTCAAGTGCTTCGTGCTCGTATATGCCTCCCGGCTCGATGTAGAGCACAATGATCCTGGTTGCCGGATCTTTCTCCGCAAGCGCCAGGAAAGACTTCATCGACGTCAGGATCAGCAGGTCCTTTCCCGTGGATATCCCGTAGGCCGTTCCCATGCCCGCCGCAAGGAGGTAGCTTGCGATGGTATTGACCATATTACCGGAATTGGAGATGATGGTCACCGATCCGGGAGAAAAGGTCTCAGCCGGTGAATCGCCCCCCACAGCTCCGACACGGACCTGGTCGTGGGCATTGATCACCCCCAGGGTATTGCAGCCCACAATATCGATACCGGCTCCTTTTGCAATAGAGTAAGCCTTGGATGTCACCTCGATGGATACATGCTCGGTAATGACAAAGATGGTTTCCACGCAATCTTTTCCATGACCCACCACCTCTTTTATCTCACCGTATACCGCCGGCGGCGGTGAATAGATAATGATCTTGTTGGGACGATTTTCCGCAGGGGTCATCCGCATAAGTTCGTCAAAGGTGGCATAGACGGGTATGGGCCCGCGGGAGGTCTCGATGGTCTCACCGCTCTTTCCCAGTGCCCAGCCGCCCATGATATTGGCACAGTATTTCTGGGATTCTTCAGAAACCTTGGATGCCTCCCGGCCGGTGATATTGGAAACCGCTACGCGATCACCCTTTTTGAGAAGATCGGAAAGTGTCTGCGCCCTCATGATACCACCTCGCTTTTCTTTGATACCGCATCCGCCAGCTTGGCTGCATACTCCGCCACCAGGGTAACCGGTG
>CAYRCP010000482.1:0-2158 GCA_964422755.1 uncultured Bacteriovoracaceae bacterium
GCTCGGGATCTTAGGGCCAGAGGGCCAAAGTGTAGGAGCGCCTTCCAGGCGCGAGCGTTTTTACTTAAAAACCTATGTCCTGACCTATACAATTTAGACCTAAAACTTAAAACCTTAAACCCTATACCTTAAACCTTGGACCCTGGTTCATCCAGTACTCCCATACTCCATACCCCCCCCCGGGGGGGATTAAAATCATTGATTCTTTACGTTATATCTATATAATTACAAGCATTGTGCGAATGAGATTTCGTGTTTATGTATGCTTTGTACTTATTCTTTTCTTTGCAGCAGCCCTTAACGCCCAGGACTGGGGTGTTGTTAAACGTGTGGACGAAACGGTAAATGTCCGCGCACAGAGGTCAACCCATTCAAGAATTGTTTTCCGGTTGAACAAGGGTGATGAGGTAAAGGTCGATTTTCTCGATGGCTCCTGGTGGGCTGTGTTCAGCCTTTATGAACCCGTGCGGAGCGAGGAGAATGCCATGGGCTATGTATATGCGCCGCTTCTCAAACCCGTTTCAAATAAGAATATGACTGTCTGGAGCAGTCAAGGCAAAGACCTGAAGGAGTAGCCGCAGGGATTAGTATCGGTAAGTATGCACCGTACGGTGCATGAAATGAGGTGAATTATGGACAAATTACAGGAGATTGCCCGAAAGAGGAAGTGGGCTCACCAGAAGCTGGTATCTGCACGGTCAGAGGTATACAAAGCTTTTCTTGACATGGAAGAGGCGGCCTTTTCAGACGGAGAGCTCGCAAAGAAACACAAGGAACTCATCGCCGTAGGTATTTCTCTCGTCATCAATTGCGAGTCGTGCATGCAGTGGCATATTGAACAGGCAGTGCAGGCCGGCGCAAACGAAAAGGAAGTGCTCGAGGCGATAGAGGTGGGCATCGAGATGGGGGGAGGCCCGGCAACCGTGTCGGCGCGGTTTGCACTTGAAGTAATGGAGTCTGTCTTCAGTTAGTGATCGTGCACTATGTATCCCCCGGCACTGCATGACAAAGGCAGGGGTGATCTGCCCGGAACAAAGCATGATGGTTTCGCAAAAAAAGTACCAAAAAAGGTCATTGCGAGCGTAGCAAAGCAATCTCTAGCCACATAACCAATTGATATTATTAAATTGCTTTGTCACTTCATTCCTCCCAGCGATAGTTTGTCAGACGTTCTGTAAAGCCGGCAAGCTTGATTTGTCCGGTTCTCCCCGTTATTGCAATAAGAGTAAGCATAGTGTGAATCAGAGGGGGGTATGATCATGGAAATAAAAGAGGATGACATGAAGAATACCTGCACGGTTAATCGGGTCGAGCGGGAAAATGCAGATATTACAAGTGTGTACATCGAGGGATATGATGACAAATTCAGGGAGAGAAAGGCCGGACAGTATCTCACATTAAGGATCAGGAAGGATGATGACTGGCGAGAGGCACACCCGTTTACCATTTCATGTGCGCCCGAAGATGAGATGCTGCGGCTGACCATCAAGAAAGCTGGTGAGTTTACCTCTGCAATCCCGCTGCTGAAGCCGGGAGACCGGGTGAAATGTGCAGGGCCCTATGGTGTTTTCTGCCGGGATATAGAAAGCAGGCCCGATATTGTCATGATTGCCGGAGGAGTTGGCATTACGCCTTTTTTGAGCGTATTGAGGCATTTGAAAAACATGGGGGCGCGCAATAAAATCGAGCTAATGTGGTCAAACAAGACAATAGATGATGTTTTTGCCCGGGATGAATTGAACGAGATGACCAAGGTGCTGCGGCTGAAAGTTGTGTATAATCTCAGCAGGGAAAAGGATATGGACAGATACCAAAGTGATGCCTATCCCGGTGCCTGTTTCCTCTCGGGAAGAATCACCCGCGATGTATTGAGAGAGCATGTGCTCTCGAAAGACCCCTCCTTCTATCTGTGCGGACCGGCCCCGATGCAGGAATTCGTTCTAGATCAGCTAGGCGAGTTTGGTGTTGATGCTCCATCAGTGGAGAAGGAGAATTTCAGCTGGTAAGGTGTCTGCCCGGAGAAGGTGTGCTGAGAAAGACAAAGCCCTTGCCTCTTTGCGCTGAGGGATTAATACATACTGATAGAGCGAAAGGAGGGATAAGCTATGCCGAGCTGTCATGAGATGAGAGAAGGTGAGGTGTATGTCTGCAAGGATTG
>CAYRCP010000483.1:0-2146 GCA_964422755.1 uncultured Bacteriovoracaceae bacterium
GCAAGAGAATTTTCTGCCGCCACATACACCGAGGTCTTGCCGGAGACGGCGAACGCTTCCACCTGTTTGTCGGCATCCACGGTGTCGATACCCAGTGTGGTCATAAAGGCACGGTTTCCCACATGTACATTGACTCCGTCGATAAGAGCGGTCACTCCCTGGCCCGGTATGGAAGAGAACTGATTCACGCCTGCAGGCGTTATGCCCTGCTCAAGCGCGTAGTTCACCACGGCCCGGCCCAGCGGATGTTCGGAACCGTTTTCCGCTGCAGCCGCCCAGGCCAGCAGTTTTCCCTGATCATGTCCGTTCAGGGCCACTATATCGGTCAAAGCAGGGGTACCCATGGTGACGGTGCCGGTCTTGTCGAAAACGACGGTCTGCACGCTGTGGGCCATCTCCAGGCTCTGTGCGTTTCTGATGAGGATGCCGTTGGATGCACCGGTTCCGGTTCCCACCATGATAGCCGTAGGTGTGGCCAGGCCCAATGCACACGGACAGGCAATGATGAGCACGGCGATAAAGTTGATCATGGATGGGGTAAAGCCGATATCACCCAGAGCAAACCAGAGGATAAAGGTGATGACTGCAATGGTGATCACCACAGGCACAAAGATGGAGGCAACCCTGTCTGCAAAGGCCTGAATAGGTGCCTTGGAGCCCTGGGCCTGGCGTACCAGTTCGACGATCCGGGCGATCACGGTTTCGTCGCCCACAGCAGTGGCATCGAACACGATACGCCCGGTGGTGTTGATGGTACCGCCGATGACCTTATCGCCCTGCACGCGTTCCACGGGCAGGCTTTCGCCGGTGACCATGGATTCATCGATAGCGCTGCTTCCACTCACGATGAGTCCATCCACCGGGATTCTGCCGCCAGGCCGCACGACAAGTGTGTCCCCGTTCTTTACCTCTTCCGCAGGGATCTCGATCTCGCGGCCTTCACGCATGATAATGGCGGTTGCAGGTCTGAGGTCGAGAAGACTGGCGATAGCCTCGGTGGTCCGGCTCTTGGCTCGTGCCTCCAGCAGTTTGCCGAGCAGGATAAGGGTGATGATAGTGGTGGCAGTATCAAAATAGACATCCACATGTCCCGCGATCCCCAGCCACTGCGGGAACAGCACGGCTGTAGTGCTGTATACATAGGCGGCGCCGGTGCCCACGGCAACAAGCGTATTCATATCTGCGGTAAAATGACGGGCAGCTTTCCAGGCGCCTGTGAAAAACCGTTTTCCCGGCCCAAAGAGCACCATGCTTGCAGCTATGAGCTGCAGTTTATCAAGGGTTTCTACAGATAATGGAATTCTGCTGCGAACACCACTGAACATGGAGAGCATACCGATAAGCATCACCGGCAGGGCCAGGCTGAGGCTGAAGATAAAATCCCGTTTCAGTTTCTCATAATTCGCAATGTGCAGCTCATCCATGGCGGTCTGACGATTCTCATCTTTGTCCCCACTCGGAAGATGCAGGACATAGCCGGAATCCTCCACCACCTTTGCCACCTCTTTCAGATCGACATGCCCGGGATCAAGTGAAAATGTCACTTCTTCCGTAGCCAGGTTGACATTGAGGTCTTCGATGCTCTCGACCTTGCCCATGGCTTTTTCCACACGGGCCACACAGCTGGCGCACGTCATGCCCTCCACGGGAAGCGTAAAGGTTTTTCGCCCGATAGATTGTTTCATACAGTTCCCCCTACTGCCTGGTTCAGCCCAGAAGCTTGAACCCGGCCTCGTTGACAGCGGCCCCCAGCATCGTCTCGTCGATTTCCTGCCCGTTCCATGATACCTCGGCTGATCCTATCTCTACGGAAAGAACAGTGAGCCCTCCTATCTTCTCGAGTTCCTTTTTCAATGCCATGACGCAGTGCCCGCAGGACATGCCTTTGATCTTCAGCGTACGAGTATTCATGGTTGTTCCTCCTTTTGTATATCTTGTTCACCTTATATAGGGCACGGCGAGATGAAAGGCGTTATAGAATTCTATGGAATTGTTACATGATTCCTGATTGCTCAGGTTGTTTTATATGAAAATAGAATCCAGGAGACAGGCTGTTTAGGCTGATGACTATTAAACTGTTAGCAAAGCATAAAAAGAAAAAAGCGGGAGATAGAATAAAGGGACCCTCCAGTGATCATATACATAA
>CAYRCP010000484.1:0-2143 GCA_964422755.1 uncultured Bacteriovoracaceae bacterium
TCGCCCCATTCTTCCACATATTCACCGGCGTCATAGTGCGCTCGTCTCTCGCAATAATCGTGAACCCGTTTCCCGTACGCCCAGACAGGTCTTCCCAGCGAATCCAGGGGGGGCATGGCCCCGAACATGAGAAAATGAAGGACTGTGCCCACAAAATTGATCGGGTTCGGCGGACAGCCGGCGATATTCACGGTCTTGATTCCCAGGGCCTTGCTGACGCTTACAGCACCGGTCGGGTTCGGGTGAGCCGCCTGGATATTGCCGTAACAGGAGCACCCCCCGATGCAGATTGTGGCCGCGGCCTTAGAGGTAACTTCCCTGGCTTGCTCGAGGCCGGTTTTTCCCTCGGGCCCCAGCGTGAGGAAACGGCCGTCCATGCCCAGGGGGATGGCTCCCTCGATGACACAGACGAATTTGCCGTCGAAATCCTTCAATGCCTTGTACAGGTTCTCTTCAGCCTGGTAACCGGCAGCCGCCAGGAGCGTCTCGTGGTATTCCAATGAGATGGTATCAAGGAGAATATCGTCTACACCAGGATAGGAGGTCCGCAGGAATGACTCGGAACACCCGGTGCATTCAGCCATATGGAGCCAGACAACCGGGAGCCTGCTGAATGTCTCAGCCGCCCGGGCCACCAATGGGCGGAACATGGGCGGGAGCATCAGTGCTGCTGTCATGGCGGATGACCATTTCAGGAAGTTTCTCCTGGTGATGCCTGCTGATTTCAGTGTTTCGCCAAGATCCAGTCTCGGGATGGGCAGTTCCTTATCCATCCTGTCCATGGTAATTCTGCAGCGGTCCATCAATTCCCGGTACTGCTTCTGAACAATGTTAGCATATCCACTCTCTGTATCTCTGGCCATGTCGTCCCCCTGACAAAGGTTGTTGGTCCTGTGCAATTTTCTGACTCCAGGCAGAAACACCGAAAGAATGCATAATCTGATTATGCACGTTAATTCATAACAAAAGGCACGCATTGCACCACGGTATTTTTCAATACATCAATAAGGCGTTTTATCTCCGGATTGTCGGGGGCATTTCATACAAGGGCGAAACATAAAGCCCTCGAAATAAAATAACATTCATCTGAATATTCATGAGGATTTGTGTACATATGCCGGATTCTTTGAAGTTATAACGCAGCACAGCACATATATTTTTGTATATAATATGAATACAAAGGAGAAATGCAACAGTTATAAGCAATAAAAGCGGTAATAACTCAGGCGGATAGGTGCCCTGAAAGAAATGCCCTTGGGGTGCTAAAGGCTGATAATCCGAACCGTTACTAAAAGCTCTTCTTTTCGAGCAGGCTTCTGTCTTTGTTCAATAGAGTTCGTATTTCACAAGTCTGCCGTCGAGCGGGCCGTTTTTCAGGGGTTTTTTCCAGGCGGACCGCAGCCCGATTTTCTTGATCAGTTCCCGGTTGCCGAAATAGATGTATGCGGTTGAACCGGTGCAGCGCTGTTTGAGAAAGTCGCCGAATTCCTTCATGAATGCCCCCATGTCCTGCTTGTTTTTCATTCTCAGCCCATACGGGGGGTTGCAGACAATGGTGGTATTTTCAAGGGAGTCTATGTCTTCAAATGCACGTTTAGCAAGCACGACATTCCGGCCCGAGGGCAGGTTGGCGCTGTTTGTCTTTGCCGTTTCGATTGCCTCACGGGAACAGTCGCTGCCGGCAACAAGTCCTTTGGGCAGGGGGCGGATATCCCCTCCGGCATCTTTTTTTACCCGTGACCAGATACGATCGTCAAAGTCGGGCATGTGCCGGAACCCGAAATTTTCCCGGAAATAGGCCGATGGAATACGGCAATACTTCATGAGCGCCTCGAAAAGGAGCGTTCCCGAGCCGCACATGGGATCATACAGCGGGGTGTTCCCATCCCACTGACTCAGGTGGATGATGGCTGCAGCAAGGGTCTCCTGCATGGGCGCGTCACCGGTTTCCTGCCGGTATCCCCTGCGGTGGAGGGATCCTCCAGAGGTATCGAGATAGATGGTGGCCTTGTTGTTGGCGATATGGAGATTGAAGCAGATATCCGCATTGATCCTGGCAACATCCGGCCTTGCATTATACATTTCCCTGAAGGTGTCCACGATGGCATCTTTCAGCACAAGCGCTGCATACTGGGAATGCCTG
>CAYRCP010000485.1:0-2136 GCA_964422755.1 uncultured Bacteriovoracaceae bacterium
AGGCCGCCAGGGTATATTCCAGTGCATCCAGCCCAGCCATCTCCATTTTCTTCGAGATGTTCTGGAATGAAAGGTTTCCATTATAGGAGACATTGACCCCCTGATTTACGGCACCCTTCTTTGTGGTTATCAGGATCACGCCAAAGGCGGCCTTGGCCCCGTAGATTGAAGAGGATGCAGCATCCTTCAGCACTGAAATAGACTCAATATCAGAAGGGTTGAGCATCTGGATCGAGGGTATCTCAACGTTGTCTACCAGTATCAGAGGTGATGATCCACCCTGGAGTGAACCGATCTGACCGCGGATCTTGAGGATCGGGTCCGACCCAATCTCTCCGCTGGGGATGACAACACTGAGGCCGGGCATAGTACCCTGAAGACCACGGCCCGCATCAGCGATCGGTCTTGCCTCGAGAGTCTTTTCAACATTTACAGTAGAAACCGCACCCGTCAGGTTGGCTCTTCTTTGAGTTCCATACCCGACAACAACGACTTCTTCAATAAATTCAACATCAGGACTCATTTTCACATCGATCCTGTTGGATGCACCCACAGGAACCTCCTGTGAAGCATATCCCAGAGATGTAAAGACGAGCACCTGTCCGGGAGCAACATTGATCGAAAAGAAACCGTTCAGATCAGTGCTGGTACCGGTGGTGGTGTTCTTGATTATCACATTGACACCCGGCAACGTCTCATTCGTCGTGGCGTCTGTGACAGTCCCTGTCACGGTCTTGGGTTGAGCATAAATGCTTTGTGAGAGCATAAATCCCAAAACCGCAAACAACATTAACAGTCTTGTTCTCATGTGATTGGATTTAGGGTTAAATAGTATTGATTAGGTTATATGTATGGTGTTAATGATTTCAATCCATTTAGCAAGTTAAGTGTTTTTTTTATAAGATGTATTACAAATTTTTAATTATTTGTCTAATTTCAGTTTAATCCTTCCGGGAAGACCTGATCTTCTTTATAGTATACTGAACCGGAGATGGTTTTTCCTTGTCGGAAAAATTAAGAGATTTCAGTTCTTCCAGTGATTCATGAAGAACATAGCAGGCCTCTTCGTAACTCATGCTACAGATATCGGAAATCAACCTTATGCCTCTGTCCTTAAGCTTCTTGTTGGTAACGTCTACCCAGCTCATCCAGTTGCCCATTACCCTGTCCATCAAAACCATTGTTCCGGTCGACACAGTATTCAGGACAAGCTTGACAGCGAGCCGGTCCATCAGGTTCAGCACCGAGGGTTCCGGCGAGCAGGCGATCTTAAAGTCTGCAGGTTCATCGCAGTTTCCAATCATCAGGCATGACCTGCTTTCATACTTTTGCGTGGCCCGGGAGTATGCCTCTCTGTAATTCTTATAATCCGGTCTGGCGGCCTCAATGCGGCTGACTATATTTACGGCTGCATTGGGAGATTTGGAGAAACGGGTATTGTCTTCTTCGTTTCCAATATGAAATTTCAAAATCTGCGTCTTGTCCAGGAGGGGCGGATCTGATACAAGTGCCTCAGGAGCATTCATTTTTCGATATAGGTCACTGTCCCATTCAAGACATCTTGGCTGACGACCCAGCACCTCTTCCCATGCCGCCGGTGTGGGCAAAAGAGGATTCTTGACAAATGCCCACGACGAGGGAGCAATATTATCATCGAACTTTTTAAACGGCGGAAGCATGAAAGTCGGTGAGCGCTCAGTTGTGTCGGTAAAAACATCCATCATCAGATCCCTCCCGAAATAAGTTACCAGTCCTTTTGCCTCGTAAATATTTTTCTCCAGCGAGATATAATCCCCGATAATCTTTGCGTTCTCATCAGACATAAGCTCATTAAGCATGGCGAGATATCTATCAGCATACTGTATCTCTTTTATATTCAGAAGATCCAGCTCCTCCCGAGAAAGAACTCTGCCAAAATAGTGGCCCAGCATCTTTTCCAGAGCTGCACCGGCGATGAGCTGTTCTGAGGTTGTTGCCTGCATCCTTGTAGAGCCGGCAATGGCCATCGGACCGCAATAAAGGTCGAGGACCGTAACCCTCGGATCCTCTATTGCCTTCCTGGAACGCTCAATGTTTTTGATGAGAATATCTGCCGGATTATTGAACATGAGAAACACCTCAGCACCACGGTCAGCA
>CAYRCP010000486.1:0-2128 GCA_964422755.1 uncultured Bacteriovoracaceae bacterium
AGGCGCTGGACCTTGCCAGAGATAAAGAAGGAATTCTTGCCATGAAAGGACGGGCGCTCGCTCAGATGGGAAAATATGCCGAAGCAGCGGCGTGTTTTTCAAAGATGAAAGACGAAGAATAATTCTCATTTTCAATTTTCATCCTTTTTAATCCGTGTGAATGCTGCGGATATTTTTATATAATATGTTGATTTATTCACTCACATGTCAGCAAAGACCATTCTGGTCATTGTGCTGCTCCTTATTGTTCCTTTAATTTGTGGATGTGCAGATGATGCACCTGGCGCGGCAGAACCAACGATGGCCTCGAAAACAGCAGCAGTCTCTCCAGGAGGCGGGACTGCAGTACAGAATCCGAACACAGCGATAACTGGCGGTATTCAGCCAGCCGGAGAGATGGTTGCCCCTGACGCAGAAAAACGTCTGAATGTACCTCTTCTTTACTCTGGTTACAACGAAGATGCAGCCCTCTGTTATCTTGGTGCCTATGGCATGGCAGCAATGTATCAGGATCCCACCCTTGATTTTAGTGACATTGTTGCCGCTTCAGGAGCGGGAACGGGTGCACGCTACTGGGGTGGAGACTTTGTATCAAATGGCGTTGACGAGACAGCATTGATTTATGCCTCTGAAAATCTGGGGTATCTGTATAATTTCGGCCTTGGTGCCGGTGGTGTGGACTCAGACTATGATTTGCCCCACGAATATCGCATCAGGGATCGAGCCTCGCAAGTGAGTTCTTTCAGGGATAAAGGGGAGGCTCTTACATTTCTGCAGTCAGCAGTGACAGCAGGCTATCCGGTGGCGGTCCATCTTGACATGTACTATCTCAGAGATGCCTTTGCTCCACAGGATCCATATTGGATGAGTCTGCCGAAGATGCACAATTCTCATTATATGACCGTTACGGGGTATGATGCAGAGAACATTTATCTCAATGATCCTACCTCAACGGGAGGAAAGGATCTCAGTATTCCCACAGCAGCATTTCTTGATGCCTGGGCCGGTACTGCCACGCTGAGTTCAGCTAATCTTGGTCCGTATTGGGGGATTTACCCTGTCAAGACCGGGACAGTGAAATCATTTAGTGAGATTCTTACATTCAACCGTAAGAGCGATGCTCCGTCTGAGATTCAGAGATTTGCTGAAAGTGGGACTTTCTCTGATCTGTCTTACTTTATGTTTAACGAGATTGCGCGTGGACGAAATGATTTTGCCGACTATCTTGCAGATAACGGTAGAAATGATGCTGCAGCGAAGTACCGCGAACTCTCTACACAGTACGGTAGTGTCAAAACATCTTCTGATCAGAGGGCTACGCTTCTGGCGATTGCTTCACTGGAAGATGAAGCACTTGGGATGCTTTAACCTCCAAAAATTGTTTTTTGCAGGGTTTAAAAACCCTATTTTTTATCTCACCATCAGCGGGGCCGGTCCCTGATATCTTCAAGAACCAGTCTGATGGTTTTTAATTCCTGTATTATCTCCTGTTTGTCTGTAGATCCGTCTCTTTGTACCTGGGTTTGTTCTGCTCCGGTTACCGCCGCAACCGGTCCGGTGCCACGCACAAAGTCCATGATCATAGCCCGAAGGGGCTCAGGATCCTCAATACCCTCAAGACGTATCTCAGCGGTTTTCTGCCCCGAATAACCTGCTGTCTGAACCTTAAGACTGGAGATTTTAAAGAGACGCATCAGGGGTCCCTGTGCGATATCAACATTGGTTATACGGTTATATGGCACGATGCCGGTGCCCCGGAACCAGACACCACGGCGCCAGGTCATCTCGGTAGTGTTGAGGTGGTAGATGACCGAGCGGTAATACAGCGGCACCCAGATGAGCGAAAAGATGAGTACGAGACCGAAGATGATGAGGGAACCCTGAAAGAGGAGGGCTTCTTCAGAGAACCAGAAGGGAACGAGTAAACAGAGCCAGAGTATTGCCTGTATGAGTATGACCCAGATTGCTGTATAGGGTCTGAAGGATGGAGAAGGTTTGAAGTCTTCTCCGATGTGAATCGGTTTCATGGTAAATGAGATATTATTCCGGCACTATTTGGATTTTTGGGGGAGACTCTCCCCCAAAAGATCCTACTCTCTCGGTAAAAAATAAGATTCTTATCCAAACA
>CAYRCP010000487.1:0-2124 GCA_964422755.1 uncultured Bacteriovoracaceae bacterium
CGACCCCATTATTAGCAACCGCTAGTTTAGCTAGTCAACAACGTCTCCTTCTTTCCCTTCTTTCACTATTCCATGGCACGGGTAATGGCGTTCGTTGCATGTTCCGCCATATGTCTGTAGGGTCTCAGCACCAGGTGGGCTCCGGCTATTTCGTATGCTCGGGCATCATCTTCGTTTCGTGCTGACAGAACGATGTGCCCTCCATAGCCGAGCTGCCTCAGATGGTTCAGCAATGCCAGGTTGATTGATCGATCCCTGATCGTACTGGCGAACCACCGTGTGCAGTGCAGCGGGAGCTGATCGAGGAATTCAGGGTCCCCGCCGTCACCGAACATGACAGGCAATCCCCGGGACCCCCACAGATCCAATGTCTGAGGATCAAAATCCACGCCCATGATCTTTTTCCCCCTCTCCAGGAGATTTTCTGCCAGTCCGCTGCCATGGGTTCCGAGGCCGACAAGGATCATGTCGATATCGTTTAGATCGCACCGTCCGGCTATGCTCAGTTCACGCTGGGGATTCTTTTTCTCAAATATCCTTATTGCAGAAGACAAACGTGCGTACAGCGCTCCTGAATTCAGGATCATATAGGTTGAAAAGAAAATCGTTCCAACCCCTATCAGGGTGATAAGCCCCATGGTCTCTCTGTCGATATGCCCCAGACTTACCCCGAGTGCGGCCACGATCAGGGAGAACTCGCTTATCTGAGCAACACTGAGACCTGCCAGGAATCCTGTCCGGCGGCGGTAGCCCATGACACCCATGATGGTCATTATGATTAAAGGGTTTCCGATGAGCACGAACAGCGATAGAACGGCTGACTTTGAGATCTGCGGCCCGACAGTGGAAAACTCCAGCCTGGATCCCAGGTCTATGAAAAAAAACAGGAGCAGAAAGTCTCGCAGGCTCACCAGCCGTGCGCCGATGATCTCCCGGTAGGGAGTCGACGCAAGGGATATACCACCCAGAAATGCACCGACCTCCTTGCTGAATCCAAGATAGTCCCCGAGCGCACCAAGAAAGACCGCCCAGGCAACAGCGAACAGCACGAGCAGTTCCTGATTACGGGCGAGCTTTCCGGTCAGCCACGGCAGCACAAACCGCATGAGCAGACCGATACCTCCGATGAATGCAATCCCCTTGCCCGCAATCCATCCAATCTTCCAGATTGCCCCGGCGTCACCGACAGCTTCGCCGCCGAGGGCTGTCAGGACAATCAGCACCAGGATTGCAACAATATCCTGCACAATGAGAAACCCCATGGCGATCCTTCCGTGGAGCGCATCGATCTCCTTTTTATCAGACAGAAGTTTCACAATGATGATCGTGCTGGAAAAGGCCATGGCCACGGACACATAGACCGAGCTGACAAGAGGCATACCCATCGCAGTCGTGATGATTAAGCCGAACAGTATCGTAAACCCGATCTGTCCAAGACCGGTTGCCAGTGCTACAGGTCCGGTTGTTTTTATCAGGTGGAGATCAAGCCTGAGACCTACCACGAAGAGAAGCACCGATATCCCTATGTGGCCTAAAAGTTCTATCTTTTCATATGAGGTGATAATGCCGAAGCCGAATGGCCCTGAAAGCACCCCAGTAAGGAGAAATGCCACAATGAGAGGCTGACGAAACAACAGCCCTATAATCCCCAGGCCAGAGGCGATAACGAGCACTGCGGTTACCTCAAAAAACACATTCTCAAACAACATCCCGGCACCCCCTGAAAAAAATCGCGCATATTTACTATATCCGGATACATGAAAATTAAGCGGCTCGTGGTATGCTTTCAAGGCAGGCCTTCGCAATAAGTGGGGTTGACTATTCATTTTTGAGAAGCAAATTATTATGAGAGCGTAGGGGACGTCTTATAGCCGAACAGTCAACAAGAAAGTAAAATATATAAATCTGATAATATATCAGATAGTTAGGGGAGGCCAGGTTTCAGGGCAGAGGTATACACCTAATCCTTTCGTTGAAAGGATTAGACAATAAACAATGGGGTAAGGTCATAGGTTCCCCCTGATCGGGAGACGGCGATTGGTGATAAAATATCTTAGAACGCTCATTTTGACCCCGAAATGGGGCTTCTAAGGCTTAAAAAAGGCTGATTTTGAAGGATAGTTT
>CAYRCP010000488.1:0-2117 GCA_964422755.1 uncultured Bacteriovoracaceae bacterium
TTCTCATTACCCGGTCCGAATCCCCCGGCTATGTGGAAGACTTTGCCATGCTGGTGCACAAGCTCAGGGGGATGTTCGATGCAGATGCCATGTTTGCGCTGGGGTTGATGGGGGAGAGGATCTATCTTGTCGCCCGCAGCACCATCTCGCAGATCAACGCCGCCGAGCTGGCAGCCGCTTTCGGTGGGGGAGGGCATGCTACGGCAGCTGCAGCATCCATAAAGGAAAATACGCTCGATCAGGCGGAGAGCAAACTGGTAAAGCTCATCAAAAAGGAGACAAAGCCGCGCATTACTGCACGGGATATCATGACCTTCCCGGTCAAGGCCGTGGGCATGAATACCACCATCGATGAGGCAAGCGCTGTTCTCAACCGGTATCATATCAACGCCGTGCTTGTTCAAGCCAAAGATGAGCGGGTGGTGGGCATCATCACGAGGCAGGTGGTTACCCGGGCCCAGGGACATAAACTCGGCGAATCCGGGATCACCGATTACATGATACGCGATATCAAATTTGTCCGGGCTGATGCCCCTGTCTGGGAGATACGCACCCTCATAATCGACGGGAACCAGCGGCTGCTCCCTGTTATGGAAAACAAGAAGACCATTGGCGTGATCACCAGGACAGACCTCATGAGGATCATGCACGAAAAAATGGCTGAGGTGGAGGGGCTCGCTCATCGCCCATCCCAGAAAAAGATGCTCAAGGGCCTCATGGAGGAACGGCTTCCCAAAGACCTTTATGACCTGCTTCGACAGGCAGGGATTCTCTCTTCGACCTTGGGGTTCAATATCTATCTCGTGGGCGGGATTGTCCGGGACATGGTCCTGCGGATCGACAACCTCGATGTGGATATCGTGGTGGAGGGTGACGGGATCGCGTTTGCAAAAGCTTTTGCGCAGATCCATGGTGCCCGCTGTGCCGCGCATGAAAAATACAAGACGGCAGTTATCACCCTTCCCGACGGTACCCGCCTGGATATTGCCACAGCCCGCCTGGAATATTACAAGAACCCCGGCGGGTTTCCCATTGTCGAGCAGTCCACCCTCAAGCTCGATCTCTACCGCAGGGATTTCAATATCAATACCATGGCCATATGTCTTAACCCTGCGCGTTTTGGAGAGCTTATGGATTTTTTCGGGGCGCAGAGAGACATCAAAGAGCAGCGGATACGGGTGCTGCATTCCTTGAGTTTTGTCGAAGACCCGTCGCGCATCCTCAGGGCCGTGCGGTTTGAACAGCGATTTGGCTTTACGCTGGGCAAGCAGACGAGCTCTCTGGTAAAATCTGCGGTAAAATCAGGGCTGCTTCGCGATATCCCCGGCAGACGGCTGTCTCATGAAATCCGTCAGATGCTTTCCGAGGATGATCCTGTAAATGGGATGGACCGGCTGCGGGAGATGGGCGTGCTCTCTGCCATACACCCTGATCTGCTGTTCAACTCATCGGTAAAGGATTATTTTGTTCAGATCAGGGAGACCCTTCTGTGGTTCAATCTTCTTTATACCCATGAGATGTGCCGGTCGTGGTTCATATACCTGCTGGCGCTCATAGACCACATGAAGCCCAAGAAGATTATCGCCATATGCGAACGCCTGGGTCTGACGAGTGAAGAAATCAACAGGATCCTTTCTGCAAAAGCCATGGTAAACAATATCCTCAAAGACTTTGTTGCCGTACAGCAGCTGCGGCCATCTGATGCCGTGCAGACGCTGGAAAAGGGGAGTATCGAGGAGATTCTCTATGCCATGTCAAAGACCAGGAGCCCGAAGGTCAAGGAGATGATATCTACCTATATCAGCACCTGGCGCTACTACAAGGCGCCGGTCACGGGCATGGATCTCATCTCCATCGGATTTGCCAAGGGTAAATACCTGGGCGACTGCCTGCGAATGATCCGGGACAAGGGGCTCAACGGCGAGATCAAGGATTTCAAGGATGCCATTGCCTTTGCCCAGACCATGTTGCCGACAGATAAAATTTTCAAAACCAAACAGTTGACGAACAAGACGTAGTCTTGTAGAAGTACCATGTCTTTTATGGGGGTGTAGCTCAGTTGGGAGAGCGTAGCGTTCGCAATGCTAAGGCCAGGGGTTCGATTCCCCTCACCTCCA
>CAYRCP010000489.1:0-2096 GCA_964422755.1 uncultured Bacteriovoracaceae bacterium
CAACCTACGCATATAGAGGGAGGACTCAATGAAACGCCTTATATTGTTATGTATCCTGTCCCTGATTGCGCTTCCTCTTTGGGCTGACTACGGTTTGAGCAATGTGGTGACAAAAGAGATTCACCGGACGGTCGTTGTTGAGGAAACGCCGGACGAAACCCCTGAGGAAGCCGCTGGAAAACCTGAACTGCAAGTTCAGGAGAAAGCTCCCCAGGCCGTTCCCTATACCAAGACTGCATACTTTCCGTACACTATTCACATGTCCTCATGGCAGGACCCGGAGGCGGCAATACAGGAGGCCGAGAGAATATTTCCCTCGCTGGGAACAGTGTTTATAACCAAGGTCGACCTTGGCTCTTCGGGTGTGTGGTACCGGGTGGACTATGGGGTGTTCCATACCATCAAAGACGCCGTTAACCAGCTGAGAGAACTGGTGGCGAATAAGGTCATTGAAAAAGGGGCCTTTGTCGGCAGCCAGGTGCCCTATGCCATCGAGATCGGGATGTACGACACCGAGGATAAGGCCATGGAGGTCGCGAAAGATCTCGACCAAAAAGGGGTCATGTCCTATGTTCTCAAAGAAACGGACGGCCTCTACCGGCTCCTTGTCGGGGCCTATCCTGATACGAAAAGTGCAATACCCGCATATAATGACTTGAAGGATTTGGGCTTAACTCCTACAATGCAGAAGAGATGAGCCGTGCATTCATAGACTCTTTTATCGAATATCTCGCAATTGAAAGATCTGCACCTGAAAATACCATTACCGCATATGAGAGTGATCTGGCGGATTTTGCCCTGTGGCTCGACGAGGCAGGGATAGCCCTCGACCGTGTAGAAGGCAGTGACCTCGCACGGTATACCTCACACTGCACGAACAAAAAACTCAAGGCAACGAGTATCGGCAGACGGCTCTCGACGATCAGGCAGTTTTACCGGTTCCTCCTGGAGGAAGGCCTTGTCAAGGCCGACCCCACACGGGACCTGACAATCCCCAAGCGGGGCAAATACCTTCCCGAGGTTCTCAGCCACGAGGAAGTGGACAGGCTTCTTGCTTCCCCCAACATTTCTACCCCCATGGGGATCAGGGACAAGGCGATGCTGGAACTCCTGTATGCAACAGGCCTGCGGGTAACGGAACTGGTGGGGCTGAACATGACAAATCTCAATCTGCATGTCGGTTACCTGATCTGCCGGGGCAAGGGGGACAAGGAACGCCTTGTGCCCATGGGTGAGTCCTCCCGGCGGTGGGTAAAGGAGTATATCGACCTGGTCAGGCCCTCACTGGTCAAATCTGCATCGGATGTGCTTTTCTGCTCCAACAGGGGTGGTGCCATGAGCAGACAGAACTTCTGGTACATGATCAAGAGGTATGCCCTGTCCGCGGGAATATTTAAATCCATTTCCCCCCATAATCTTAGGCATTCCTTTGCAACGCATATGCTCGCCGGCGGGGCAGACCTGCGTTCATTGCAGATGATGCTCGGTCATGCAGATATATCCACCACGCAGATATACACCCATGTAACCTCGACGAGACTCAAAAAGATCCATGAACAGTATCACCCGAGGGGCTAGACCATGGAGGTAATTATATCCCACATCCAGGCCGACTTCGATGCATTTGCTTCGATGATAGCGGCAAAGATGATCTACCCTGAAGCGCTGCTCGTCTTCCCCGGTGCTCAGGAGAAGAATCTGCGGGACTATATCGCCCGGGCACCTGAAGAGATAACCGAATATATTGCAAAGCAGAAGAAAGTCGAACTCGATGACATCACACGGCTCATCATGGTCGATACCAGGCAGTTGTCGAGGATAGGCGACTTCTCGGCGATTATCGGGAAAAAAGGGGTCGAGGTGATCATATACGATCATCACCCGACAAGTGGTGATGATATCCAGGGGGACAGCGAACACTGTGTGGAGCTGGGCTCGAACATTGCCCTCATGCTGGAGGTTTTAAAGCAGAAAGGACTTACCCCGTCTCCGGCACAGGCAACCATTATGGCAATGGGGATCTATGAAGATACCGGCTCCCTCCTGTTTCCCTCGACACAGCCCGAGGACTGCCACGCCCTGGCCGATCTTATCAG
>CAYRCP010000490.1:0-2091 GCA_964422755.1 uncultured Bacteriovoracaceae bacterium
TCACCTGGCCCGCTTTAAGTTTGTTATGCATGAGCCATGATCCGAGCAGGGCACCTGCTATGGACCCGACCGCGGAAAATACAAGCAGCGTCGTATTGACCGATCCTGTTGCAGCGTGGCCGAAAAACCCGCTCAGGGATGAAAATACCACGATAAACGCAGTTGTGGCAGAGGCCCTTTTGGAATCGAAACCTAGCCAGACAAGGGCAGGCACGATAAAATTGCCTCCGCCCACACCCAGGAGCCCACCGAGATACCCCGCGCCGATACCCAGGCCGATACCGGTCTTCATCTCTCTGCTTTTTTGTCCTGCATGCTCGAGCCGGAGCTTCGGTTTGTAGAAGAGCATCATGGACCCGGCAAAGATCAGGAAGAGGGAAAAGAGCAGCACCAGCAGGTCTCTGGAGAACAGGTGGGCAGAATAAGCACCCAGCGGCGAGAATATGACGGCGAGAACAATGATGGGCAAAGCCGTCCGGAATGCTACCAGCTTGTACCGTATGTAATTGAACGAGGCAAAGCTCATGCTGATGGCATTTAAAAGCAGGGCAACAGCCATGGCCTCGGTAAGCGGGAAACCGAGCCAGTAGAAGGTGGGGATGATGATGAATGCCGCCCCCACCCCTGCTATGGTGAGCACCGTGGTGAAGACAAAAACGAGTGCCGATGCGATGATGATGGTGGAAGTCAACATTGATCATCCCCTTTCATTGTTTATCTTTCTCCCTGTTCCTACGGCCTTTTGTCCGCATTGCTGCAGGGAATACAGAGAACTTCGCCTTTGGGGCCTTCCTTGAGCTTGTCGGTAAAGACAGCCTCGCCGCACCTGGCGCACCTCTTGGTCTCGAAGATTCCCTTGCCCTTGGGCAGTTTCCTGGTGAACACCTCGCTCAGGTTGAGAAAATCGGACTCGCCCAGAGAGAGAATTCTGTCTATCTGGGGCTGTGAGATTTCTGCGGAAATATCCTGGGGCAGTACCCCCTCTTTTCGTTTCCGGACAAAGGGGGAGGCAAGTGCCTTTTCGAAGAACTCGGGCTTGAGCGAGACCCTGACGGCACGGTCTGTGGCAGTATCGATGAGGGTGAATGCCATCTTGCCGTACCTCAGCTTCCTGATGTTTGACTTGCCGTACGTTGCTCCCGTGGCAACCATGATCCCGTCCACGAAACACCCCGCAGCCTGTCCTTCTCCTGTCTCGGCTTCCACCACCAGTTCCTTGTCCTGAGCACGTTTGACGCCGAGGGCATTGAGTGCAGCAAGGCCCGCCCTGATTCCCATGGGCATGGCAGGGCACTTGTGCCCGTGAAACTTCACTCCGAGTTCATACAATTCTGTAAGTTTATTCATAATGTTTCTCCTTTCTATCCGGAACGAATAGACTTCTTTCCATCTTTTTTGCTTAGTAACTACTCAGACAGTTAGACTGAAGCTGTTTAGGCTGAAGGCTGTTAGGGAAAGTTGGAATCTAGCACGCTTTGAAGGCATATTTAATGCGAAGAGTTGCTGTTTTTTTGCCAAAGCGCGGAAAATTGTACTTTCAACCTTCAGCCTGACTGCGTGAGTAGTTACCTTGCTTATATATCCCCCCGTCTTAGTGCTTGGCCCCTCACCGAGGGGGCCTCTCAACCGGTCAGGTACCTCCCAGGAGGTTAAGGCCCTGGGGAATGGATGCGTTTCCTGCAAACCCGATCTTGACCTTGTCTCCATCGACAATGACCGGAACCTGCATCGTGCCCCCGGTATAGGAGAGCATCTCCTTTAGTCCCTCAGGGTCAGCTTCCACGTTTACATAGACAGCTTTTTCACCATAGACCGACCTGGCCTGCGCTACATACGGTCAGGTATCGGTGCCGTAAATAATGATCTTTTTCGCCATGATCACCTCTTGTATTTACTGCAGCACCTTTTTGATATCGTCAGCGCTCAGGACCTTGCCTGCCGATTTCACATCGCCGTCCACCACCAGTGCAGGGGTTGTCATGACCCCGAAGTTCATGATCTCGTTGATGTCGCTGACCTTGTTAAGTTCATATTCAACGCCGAGCTCTTGAGCTGCCTTTTTGGCGTTTTCTGCAAGTTTGGTGCATTTTG
>CAYRCP010000491.1:0-2089 GCA_964422755.1 uncultured Bacteriovoracaceae bacterium
TCCTGAGTCTTCCTTGTCTCAGGATCGAGGGGTCTTCTTTATCAGAGACACTTCATTTGTAGCTGTTCAGGGCACCTTCAGCCTTCAGCCTATCCACCTGCGCAGTTACCTTCTTGGGGGGATGTTGAAATGAATGAGAAATGGGCAGTAGCCTTCGAAGCAGACTCACTGCACAAAAATATCTTTGCCTGGGGTCGAACTTCCGATGGCGAGCTTGCGGTCTTTGAAAGAAAAACAGATGCACTCAAGTGGGTTCTGGCGTACAGGGATGACTTCAGGAAAAAAGGCGATGCTGTCTTTATAAAGATATCATCAAAATGAAGATCCAATAATCTGCAAATATCACAGGGAAAATCTTCGTATCAGGAGCGTGAAAAACCTTGACTGAATAACGGGTTCTGAGTTATGAACAATATATGCAACATCAAGCATATATAAACATAAGCACAATAGAGCGGTTTTGAAAGGAAATCAAAACAATTAAGGAGAAATTGGCATGGAGAAAAAAACTCTAACCTTGAACGGCAACACGGTCGAGTTCGAACCGGGGCAGACCATTCTTCAGGTCGCCCGTTCGCACGGCGTATTCATCCCCACGCTGTGTTATCTCGATGGGTGCACAGCAACCGGAGCTTGTCGTATCTGCGTCGTAGATGTAAAAGGAGCACGTTCTCTCGTGGCTTCGTGTTCGACACCGGCGGATGGCGGCATGGACATCTGTACGGATAACGAAAGGGTCCATATGTCCCGAAAGCTTACTATCGAACTCCTGCTGGCGAGCGGAAACCATAACTGCATTACCTGCGAGATGTCCGGTGATTGTCCTCTGCAGGACCTTGCATATTCATATGGGGTGGACACGATTCGATTCCCGGTGACTCCCCAGCCTCATGCAACTGAAGACATGAATCCGTTTATCATCCGGGATTTCAGCCGATGCATCCTGTGCAGCCGATGTGTTCAGGCCTGCCAGGAAGTTCAGGTAAACCGGGCAATCAGCAACGGATACCGTGGGCCTTCGGCAAAGATCATTGCCGGCTGTGATCAGACCTACGAGGATAGTAACTGCGTATTTTGCGGGCAGTGCGTGCAGGTTTGTCCTGTTGGAGCTCTTGTCGAGAAAAAGGCAAGGTTCAAGGGCCGTGTAAAGGATTTGGAGAAGGTCCGAACTACCTGCCCGTATTGCGGAGTGGGTTGTCAGATGTGGCTCCATGTCAAGGAGGGCAGAATCGTAAAGGTCACTGGTGTGGAGGATGGCGAGCCGAATAAGGGAAGGCTGTGCGTCAAGGGCCGCTTCGGGTATGATTTTATCTATTCCGAAGAGCGCAACAAGACCCCGCTGATAAAGGAAGATGGCGAGTTTCGAGAGGCATCCTGGGATGAAGCTCTCGATTATGTTGCCAATAGATTCAAAAAGATTATCGAAAAACATGGCCCTGACAGTGTAGCCGGTGTCAGTTGTGCCAGGAGTCTGAATGAAGATTCCTACCAGATGCAGAAGCTTTTCCGCGCAGTGTTCAAGACCAATAACATTGATCACTGCGCTCGAACGTGACACGCTCCAACCGTCGCCGGTCTGGCGGCATCTTTTGGTTCGGGAGCAATGACCAATTCATTCTCTGAATTTTCCAAGGCAAAGATGTTCCTTGTCATCGGTTCTAATATGACAGAGGCGCATCCGGTAGCAGCGACTTATCTGAAGAATGCGGTAATGGACGGCGCCAAGCTCATCCTGGTGGATCCGAGAAAGCAGCCTCTGGCCGAGTTTGCCGATCTTCACGTACCGATCAAGGTGGGCAGCGATATCGCATTCTTAAACGGTGTGATGAATGTATTAATCACCGAGGACCTCTACGACAAAGATTTTGTGGAAAGCTGTACCACGGGGTTTGAGGAGTTAAAGGCGACGGTGCTTGCGTATCCGCCGGAAAAAGCGGCAGAGATAGCAGGGGTGAGTGCGGATATGATAAAAGAGGTAGCCAGGAGTCTGGCAGCGACAAAACCGGCCATGCTCTGCTACACACTTGGTATCACCGAACATACCTGCGGCAAAAACAACGTCATGTCCACGGCCAACCTGCAGATGCTT
>CAYRCP010000492.1:0-2086 GCA_964422755.1 uncultured Bacteriovoracaceae bacterium
CGATGTCGGCATGTGCCTTTTCCTGCAGCAGCCATGCCCCTGATGTATGGTCCGGATGCGAGTGAGAGGTGATGACCAGATCGATGCCGATGGTACGAGAGAGTTTCTCTAAGATATCGAGACCGCATCCCGGGTCCATGAGTACATGGATCTTGTCAAGGACCAGGATTGCATTTGAAAAGGGTGAGCGGCTTCTGTTTTTGCCGTGTATCACGTGAATCTTGTCGTTGATGGTAGTGGCTTTGATCCCGAGCGCGCGTAGGTTATCGATATCCATAATAGTGGATGAACTATATGCCGGTTTTGCATCCCCGGTCAAGGCACCAAAATCAGCGTCCTGGCAGGAAAGGGTTCAGGGATCAAGCACGGCCGGGAAAGGATTCATAACCGGGATGAAAATGGATGCTTCAGAAAAGTGCCTGTCCGGGAAGCATCTTCATTGTTTGAACTTTCAAACCAATACAGGTATAACAAAGATGTGGTCACACGAGTAAAAATAACCCCGGCGGATGTCATCCTCATTATCTCTGCGCTCGCCATATCCGGGATCTGGTTTTTCTCCATGTTTGTCCGGGCCGAATCCGGAGCGGTTGTGGAGATTTATGATAGTGCCGGGATCTATCAGGTTATCGGGCTCGAGGAGAACGCAACCATATCAGTGCCCGGGCCTCTCGGGGATTCGGTCATCAGGATCGCCGCCGGCGGGGTGTCCATGGTATCTTCTCCCTGTCCGAACAAGGTATGCGTCAATACCGGTGAAATCAGATATGCCGGTGAGGGCATAGTGTGTATCCCCAATAAGGTGTATGCCGTCATAAAAGGCGACAAAACCCAGCCTGATGCAATAACGTATTAACGGATCTGAAAAAGATCGCCATAGAGGTTTCACTCCTCTAACCCCCTACTGTCGAAATGAAATTCCCCGCATCCCCTTAAAGAACCGGCGGGTTCTCCGACAAGCCGCGAGGAATTAATCCGAAGATAGTACATTGTGCGAATCGGTTTTTTTACCATGCAGGCATGTTCTCTGAGATGATGCCGCCTGTGAACCGGGGTGTCGGGCAGGAAGACTGAGTGCTGATTTCGCAACTCCCCTGAATACTTAGGCAAAAAAAAGATGGTGATGTTGCTTTGGCACGCATAAGGCTTATCTTTTGATAGTGAGGGGGCGCTTTTGTGAAGGATTCGATGGTCAAAAGGATCGCCGTTGTCGGGGCAGGGGTTGCAGGCATTGTTGCCGCGTATCTGCTGCAGAGGAGATATGCGGTCACGCTCTATGAAAAGAATGACTATATAGGGGGGCATACCCATACCATTGTCATAGAAGACGGCGTTGATGCCGGGACGGCTGTTGATTCCGGGTTCATTGTGTTTAATGAAAAAACCTATCCGAACTTCATCGCGTTTCTTAAGCAGCTGGGGGTTGCCAGACAAAAAAGCACCATGTCGTTCAGCTATTACCATGAAAAGACCGGTCTGCAATATGGCAGCGAGAACATCAATACGTTCTTTGCCCAGAGGATCAATATCGTCCGTCCGTCTTTCTGGCGAATGTTCATGGGGATACTGGCCTTTAACCGCATCACCCCCAGGCTGCTCGAACAAGGGAGGCTGCGCGGGTTTACCATGGGTGAATACCTCAAGGCGCACCGGTTTAATAAGGAATTTGTCGAGCACTATCTCCTGCCGATCTCTGCAGCGGTATGGTCCACCCCGGACGTGCAGATGTTCGATTTTCCCATGGAGACCTTTGCACGGTTTCTTTTTAATCACGGGTTGTTCTCTATCGAGAGGCACCCCCAGTGGTATACGGTCTCGGGAGGGTCGCATGCGTACGTTAAGGCCTTTCTCAAGGGTTTTGGGGGCAGCGTTATAGTGGATCGTGCAGTCCGGAGTGTGAGGCGTACCCCGCACGGTGCGGTCATTACAACCGGAGATGGCGCCGAAGAGGTTTTTGACAAGGTGGTCATAGCGACCCATGCGGATGAAGCACTGTCCCTGCTGGCAGATCCAACACCTGAAGAACGGCAGCTCCTGTCAAAATGGAAGTACTCCAGGAACAGAACCATTGTTCATACCGACACCA
>CAYRCP010000493.1:0-2083 GCA_964422755.1 uncultured Bacteriovoracaceae bacterium
ACTCCTAATGAACCACAACAGCTGTCACCTAACCCGGACAAGCCGGAACCAAGAAGTTTTAAAAAAGTTAACTCCTATAAATCGTCATAGTGTCGGCGAAATAGCCATTATGTGCTGGGGCGTTGATCAAGAATAATTCATTCTCGCGCCAAGCCGCCAAGGCGCCAAGGGACCAACTATGATTTTTCTTGTCTCAGGTTTCCTCATTCTTTGCGTCTTGGCGCCTTTGCGCGAGTTTTTCTTTTCTCCAGTTACTATACTGCAAGAATACCGTGTCTTCAGATAATTGCGGACATGATAATAAATTCTTTTGCCATTCTTGCAAGAACTTTACAACTTAGGGACTAAGAACTTTAGTGAAGCAATCTCGTGGGATCTGAGGCTTTTTCGATCGCTTTGTCGCTTGCGCTCTTTGAGATGACAAAGAGTTGTTCATATCGGATATAACCCGCCGAGGCGGGTCCGGGGCTCGCAATGAAACAACTGCATTCTGCAATGGCCTGACATGAACAATGCAGTAAAGATTTAACTCCTGGGTAAATTGCGGAGAACACCTTAAATGTGCTTTACAGGGCATACATAGATTGTTATAGGATGCTTGTGACAATACGGGTCATACCACTGGATTATCAACACGATAGAGGGGATTTCATCATCATGAAACGATTCGGTATCAGGGTATTGATTGCGCTTGTTTTCCTGGGCTTTGGAATGTGTTCCGGCGGATGCTCCAAGACATCAGAAACGCAGCAGAATACGGTTACCATTACCGACCAGCTGGGGCGGACCGTACAGGTCCCCCAAAAGATCGAGCGTATCGCAGCATTGCATCATTTCGGCGGCAAGATCGTCTATGCGCTCAGGCAGCAGGACAAACTCGTAGACCAGGCACTCTACTGGCCGGAAGCAGGGGCCATGGAGAGCGTGGATGAACACTTTGCCTCTCTGCCGAAGCTGGTCGATGGTCACAATGTCTCCCTGGAGCAGATGGTGTCGCTGAACCCCCAGATCGCATTCGTGTATGCATCGTTTGACCTCTCTGAGATGGAACAGCTCACCAATGCCGGCATCAGTGTTGTCGCTGTTCGTGGAGAGACATTCAAAGAGAGCTTCGAGGCTGTCAGGCTGGTGGCCACGGTGCTCGATTGTGAAGAGGAGGCAGATGCATACCTGGGGGACTGCACGAGACTCCTGGGCTATGTAAAGCAGCGCCTCAGGGATGTTCCTGCGGACAAACGGGTCAAGGTCATGCTGACAGGGCCCAAGGGCATGTATTCGGTTGCCACGGGCGAAATGCTCCAGAGCGAGATCCTTCAGCTGGCCGGCGCGGCAAATGTTGCCATGGACATGAAAGGATTCTGGGCAGATGTTTCCCCCGAGCAGGTGGCCCTGTGGAACCCGGACGTGATTCTGCTCGGCTCTGCCCTTAAAGCCTGTGATATCGATGAGGTGCTGGCAAATTCCCAGTTCATGACTGTTTCCGCCATCAGGAACAAGAGGGTGTATGTTTTCCCGTCCGCTATCGGGTGGTGGGACTATCCCGCCCCCCACTGCGTGCTCGGAGTGGTCTGGGCGGCAAAGACGCTCTATCCCGAAACGTTTGAGGATACGGATATGATGAAGATCGCCGACGAATTCTACACCAGGTACCTGGGGCATTCATTCACCTCCATGGGCGGCAGGCTGTAACGATGCCGGAAAGCCCCTGGATATGCATGCCGCGAGGGATATGAGGTGAAAAAGAACACGCGAATTATCCTGGGTGTGTTTTTTCTTGTCAGCCTGGTCATATCCCTGTGCATAGGCCGCTATCCCATCGGTCTCGATGGTATCGCCCGGCTGGTGCTTGACAGCCTCGGTCTGGACGGGGTTCTGGGGTCGCCGTCGAGGGAGATAGAGCTTATCTTCTGGAATATACGCCTGCCCAGGATCATCATGAGCTTTGCCGTGGGCTGCGGGATCTCCATTGCCGGTGCGGTGTTTCAGGCCCTGTTCCGCAACCCGCTTGCAGCCCCTGACATCCTGGGAGTCACTGCCGGGTCGTGTTTCGGTGCTGCAGTGGCAATCATGTTTCTTGCCAACA
>CAYRCP010000494.1:0-2079 GCA_964422755.1 uncultured Bacteriovoracaceae bacterium
GAGTTCAATCTCCATTGCTATGGCGAGCATTTATGTCTTATCCAGATCTTTGACCTGGATAATGAAATTATCATCGATCCTTTAAAATTAAAGAATGGTGAGGCCATAAAGAGGTTATTCGAAAAACGTGATCTGTTAAAGATCATGTATGATTCATTAAGCGATGCATCATTGCTTGAGAATGAATACGGTATAAAGATAAGATCTGTTCTCGATCTGAGACCTGCCGTTGCCCTGTTGAACTATCCAAAACAAAGCCTGGCACATGTTCTCAGTGAAGAGCTGGGAATTGTTCCCTTGAATAAAAAGAAGTTTCAGAAATACAACTGGATGAAAAGACCGATCAACAAAGCCGCCATCGAATATGCCATGGGTGACGTGACATATTTATTCAGGTTAAAGGACGAGTTGTTTGATAAACTCAAGATCAAAGGATTGCTGGACACCTATATCCTCCACAATCTCATGATTCAGGATGGAACCAACAATAAGAATAAAAAAGCAAAACATGAAAAAGCAAAAGGGTATAACCGGCTCGATAAAAACCAGCAGCAGATGTTCAAAGAGATCTTTACCCTGAGAGATGCATTTGCAAAAAAAATCAACAAACCGCCCAATTATGTTTTCAGTAATGCAAACCTGCTTGACCTGTGCAAAAAAAACATTCAGGAACGATATTTTGTCGAGCAGGGGATCAACCCCAAAATCGAGCACTCGATACGGGATGAAATTCTTGTTCAATTCATGAAAATTGTACAATGCCGGCCGGGAACATCTGACAACCGGTAAGTAATACCAGCATCACTATGGTGAGATAGGATACGGGCTTTTCTGCTGCAAGGTGCCGCAAGCAGGTTTCACCGCGCGTATCCGGGAGATACTGATGACAAATAACGATATACTGAAAAAACTCAGGATCGCATTGAATCTTAAAGATACCGACATCATCGACATCCTGAAGCTTGCTGATTTTGACATCAGCAAACCGGAGCTGTCTGCCCTGTTCAGAAGAGAAGATCATGTGAACTATAAAGAATGCGGCGACCAGATCTTAAGACGTTTCCTCAAGGGCCTTATTATCCGCAACAGGGGAAAAAGAGAGTAACAACGATCAGCGTAAAAGCCCGGGCCTGTGTGTTCAGGGACAAAAGAGCGCTTCCCCCCGGACATACAGGGTAACATGAAATGAACACTGGCAGTGCTGCCTGTTAAAGAAACAGTGAGAGAAAATCATGGGATCAGAAATATGAATGGTACAAAGAGAATAAATATTAAAGAGGGCCTCAAGGTTTCCATTGTATTAAAAAAAGACCAGCGCTCAGGGAGGCTCACACACGGCACCGTCAAGGATATCCTGACAAAATCACCGACCCACCACCATGGTATCAAGGTCCGCCTGGAAAGCGGGGAAATTGGCCGGGTAAAAGAGATCCTGGGGTGAAGGAACATGGCACTGCACAGCCCGGCGGGCCTACCCCCGGATGTGCTCTTTTTACCGATGTGAGCCTGAATCCCCGGCTCAAGCTTGGCATGGGTGCCTGCCTTGTCGTCCCGGCTGTGTTTCTGCAACGCTCTTATCAAGACATTGAAAGATCCGAAATAGCCAGGCGCATTGTGGTTCGGGAATTTAAAGACACCTCTTCAACGAAACTTGAGGTACAGACCGTTGTCTGGGCACTTGATGAGTATCGAAATTCACAGCCAGCTTCCGGACCGGAGAAACTGCATGTCTATACCGATTCTCAGTGCGTTGCCGGGCTCCCGACAAGGAGGGCCCGGCTGGAGCGTACCGGTTTTTTGAGCACCAGGACACACTCTCAGATAAAAAACGCCGCCCTGTACCGCACCTTCTACGAATTATCCGACGAACTCGGCTTTGAGGTTATCAAGGTCTCGGGGCATACCCGCACATCATCGCGCGACACGGTTGACCATGTCTTCTCAATGATAGATAAAGAGGTGAGGAAAGCGTTAAAACGCCACTTGTGCACACGCTCAAACAGGTAACTACTCACGTGGCCAGGCTGAAGGCTGTTAGACTGAAGGCTGTTAGGAATAGGCTATTAGGCTGTAGGCTGT
>CAYRCP010000495.1:0-2076 GCA_964422755.1 uncultured Bacteriovoracaceae bacterium
ATATCAACAATGAACGAATACGAGGGAGGACTTCTGCTCAAGCAGTGGGGTATCCCTGTGGTGGATGAAGTACTTGCCAGGGATGAATCTCAGGCAAGAAAGGCTGCAGACAAACTGGGCTACCCGGTGGTCTTGAAAGTGTGCTCTCAGGAGATTATGCACAAGACAGAGATGGGCGGTGTGGTGCTGGATATTCTCAGCACCCGGGATCTGGACAGGGCAGTGGAGGATATCAGGTCACGTTTTTCAGGCATACCCCATACGCTCCTTGTCCAGCGGATGGCCGGCCCCGGCGTCGAGCTTATCCTCGGCGCCCGGAGGGACCCTGTCTTCGGACCCATTGTGCTCGCAGGCATCGGGGGCATATTCACCGAGATCTTTAAAGACACGGTGATCGAACTCGCACCGCTGAGCAGCAGGGCCGCAATGTCGATGATCAAACGACTGAAAGGTTTTGCCCTCTTGAGCGGATACCGGACTCACGAACCTGTCGACCTTGCAGCCACAGCCGATGCGCTTGCGGCGCTCTCACGGCTCATCACAAAACGTCGCGATATCCTTGAAATCGATATCAACCCGTTCATAGCATATCCCGATGCTGCCCTCGCAGTGGACGCCCTGGTGCGCTGCAATGGCAAAATTCAGGTATCTGCCGGCACATTCCCGGAGACCAGTTCGGTCGATCCTTTTTTCAATCCCGCCTCACTGGCCCTCATCGGTGCCTCACAAAACAGGGGCAAAGGCGGGAATACCATTTTGCGCAATCTTATTACTGCCGGTTTTCAGGGCAGGATCTTCCCCATCAATCCTGCGGCGCAAAAGATCCTCGGCATGCAGGCATACAAAAGAATCACCGATGTTCCAGGCAAAGTCGACCTGGCCATGATCGTGATACCAAAGGACGGTGTCGCTGACGCTATTGCGCGGTGTGCCGCAAAGGGTATCACCAACATTATCCTCAGTACCGGCGGATATTCGGATATTGGCCAGCAGGGTGCTCTCGAGCAGAAAGAACTCCTTAAGCAGGCACGCAGTGCCGGGATCCGGCTCATGGGGCCCAACAGCATCGGCACCATAAATCCCCATGTCGGGCTTGCCACTTCAATTGCCGCGCTCGAACCGATCCATCCGGGAGGGGTATCACTCATCGGCCAGTCCGGTGTGTTTTCATCGGGATGGGGACGCTGGATTGCCGATTTCAAACCCTTCGGCCTTGCCAAGGTCGGCTGCATCGGCAACAAGGGCGACATCAATGAAAGCGACCTCCTGGAATACCTGGCAGATGATCAACAGACCACCACCATCGGCATGTATCTGGAGGGGATTGCACAGGGGAAAAGATTTGTACGGGCTGCTTGCCGTGCGAGCAGGAGTAAGCCCGTTGTGGTCATGAAATCAGGACATACCGAGGCCGGGGCTGCCGCCATTGCTTCGCATACCGGTTCGCTTGCCGGGTCCGATAAGGTGTTCGATGCCGTATGCCGAAAAACCGGCGTGGTTCGCGTGCATGATTCGGAATCATTTTTCGATACGCTCTCTGCCTTTGAATCCCTGCCCCTGCCTCTGGGCAACCGCATGGGAGTGCTTTCCGTATCGGGTATGGGCTGCGTGGTCACCACGGATGCAGCCCATGAATACAATGTCGACCTGCCGGGGTTGAAGCCCGGCACAATGAAGAAGCTGCGCGAGGTGATGCCGGCCTGGGCTCCGGTGCGCAACCCGGTGGATATCTGGTCAGCAGTGGAACAGCACGGGTCGAAAAAGACCATGAGTCACATCGCACACTCTCTTCTCGCCCAGCAGAATATCGATGCACTGCTGATCATTTTCGTTCTCATGCCCGAGTGTATCTTCTCCATCGAAGAGGCCTTTGAAGAACTGGTTCGCCAGTATCCGCAAAAGCCGATCCTGGCGAGCTATTACGGGGGAACTGAGAAGGAGATCAAGCACCTTCACGATGGTTTCCGCTCATTGGGCGTGCCAGCGTATCCTACCCCTGAGCGCGCGGTGTATGCCTTCAGCCGCATGGTGGAATACGCGAGCTTTCGCGGCATGATCAGGAAAAGAAAACAGTGA
>CAYRCP010000496.1:0-2061 GCA_964422755.1 uncultured Bacteriovoracaceae bacterium
TCTGAATTCTGGATACCGGATTCTATTTTCATATAAAACCTAACGTTCAAAAAAACACTACTCCATTTAACTCCAGTACTCCAACACTCCATATTCCTCATAATACTCCATTATCAGGATTCTTCGTTTGATATTAAATGCACCATGAGTTAGAATTCTGCCATGAAATACGTATACTGTTCGGGACCACTGTTCTGTCCGGAGGAGATCGCAGGCATGACCGCCATTGCAACGGTGCTCGAACAGGCAGGGTTCGGAACCTTTGTCCCGCATCGTGACGGTCTCGAACGTTTTGTGATGGACCTGATCAATACGCCCTTGAACAACAACATCCTTGGAGCACGCGACACGATCAACGCCGCCATATTTGCCCTTGACTGCTTTCAGATCATCAGGAGATGTGATTACTTTGTGCTCAACATGAATGGCAGGGTCCCTGACGAGGGGGCTGTGGCAGAAGCAGGCATTGCCTTTGCCGCCGGCAAACCCCTGGTGATCTATAAAAATGACCGCCGAAGCGTATTTCGTGGCGTCGACAATTCCATGATCACCGGTCTTTCAATAATCAAACCGGTGAACGATATCCGAAAACTTCCGGAGGCCCTCCGGCACGCGGAGCGCAAGATGAATATATCAGGGGCTCTGCCGGACAATGTCCAGCGCATTGCACGTATGGGCGAGAAGATCTGGCACGTTTTGAGACTGCTTCCAAAGAGGAATGCTCCCCAAAAAGAACTGGAGGATCTGATAAACAACGTTCTGGATATCTGTGAGCGGACATCTGCTTAGCAGGCAGTATGCCTGCAATTACCCCTACGGAGTATAAACCCCCTCTTCGGTGATGATGGCCGTGATGAGTTCATGCGGCGTGACATCAAATGCGGGGTTATATACCGCCACATCCGGTGCGCTGCGCACATTATGAAAGCAGAGCACCTCCTTATCGTCCCGCTCTTCAATAATGATATCTTCCCCGCTGGCGGTACAGGGATCGAACGTGGATTTCGGGGCTGCGATATACAAGGGAATATTGTGTGCATCGGCGAGTACAGCCAGTGAATAGGTACCGATCTTGTTTGCGGCATCGAGGTTTTTAGCGATCCTGTCGGCACCGACGATCACGGCATCTATTCTCCCGAGTTTCATAAGCCATCCGGCCATGTTGTCTGTTATCAGGGTTGCGGGGATATCATCCGATTTCATCTCGTATGCGGTTATCCGGGCTCCCTGCAGAAGCGGTCTGGTTTCGTCCATATAGACCTGATCGAGTTTTCCCTGCTCATGGAGTTTCCTGATAACCCCCAGCGCGGTCCCGATGCCGCCGGTAGCCAGAGACCCGGCGTTGCAGTGCGTGAGGACCGAGTATCTCCTGCCCTCCTTGAAGAGGTCAGCCCCGAAAAGTGCCATAGATTCGTTTGCACGGATCTCTTCATCCCAGATACCCCGTGCCTCGGTGACAACGAGGGTGAGGAGATCACCTTTTTCATGCCCGTTCAGCGATGCAAGCACGCGCTTGACAGCCCACTCCAGATTTACGGCAGTGGGCCGTGATCCGATCAGCAGATCCGCTGCCTTTTCAAGGGCTTTTCTGCCCTGGGGTGCGGCGAGAGCAAGCCCGTATGCCGCAGCAATGCCGATTGCAGGAGCACCGCGGACAGCCAATGTCTTTATGGCGTGTGCCACCTGATCTGCCCGGCTGCATTCAATCCATGTCTCTTTACCGGGGAGCTGCCTCTGGTCCAGGATAAAAAATATATTGTCTTTATAATAGAACGGCTTGATCATAGTCCCAACATCTCTCTTGCTGATCGATTTTTCTTGAGCGCGGCAAGCTCATCCATGCAGTGAGAGCGGATCTGCCGAGCTGCAGGAAGATCATACACCAGTTCACCCGAATCGATAACCTTGACCATGACAGGTTCCAGCTTTCCCGAACACTCGCATGCCCTGTCTTTCCCAAAGGGTACCACATAATCCTTCATGCACGACCTGCAGCGCAGCACTGCCTTCTTACCCGAGCATTTACCCCTCTTGGCCATAGGTTTTCCCTCGGCCTCAACG
>CAYRCP010000497.1:0-2050 GCA_964422755.1 uncultured Bacteriovoracaceae bacterium
GGCCACGATGCCTTTCTCACCGACTTCGAGCATCCCGGAGAACTCATTCGGAGTTTTCTCGATTCTTCCGCTTCCGCTTGAGTTCTTCTCTGATGTCGGTCTTTCTTGATCTGATTTTAATCACCACCCAAACAACCAGGGCGATGCTCCAGAATATGAGCATCCCGAAAGGTGCGTCTTCTCGAAATTCCAGCACCTAGGCCTCCAGGGTGATATTGTCGATCAGTCTCGTTGTGCCGAATTTCACTGCCAGTGCCATCACCGCCTTGCAGTTCATCTTGTCAAGCGGCTCAAGGGTATCGGCAGCCACAATCTCGACATAGTCAATAACGCTTCCCGGGGTATTCGCTATCATCCCCACAACCTCATCCCGAATCTTTGCCATGTTTTTCTCTCCTGCTTTCACCAGGTCGCGCGCGAGCAATAATGACCGGCGAAGGACCAGGGCATTTTTCCTCTCCTCGGGATTCAGATACCTGTTGCGGGAACTCATGGCGATGCCGTCTTCCTCCCGCACCGTGGGATGGGCTACGATCTTCACGTTCATATTGAGATCATCCACCATGCGTTTGATCACGGCCAACTGCTGGTAATCCTTTTCTCCGAATATGGCCAGATCAGGCTCGATGATATTGAAGAGCTTGAGAACAACGGTCGCAACCCCCCTGAAGTGGGTAGGCCGCGCAGCTCCGCACAGGCCCCGGGTAATGCGCTCCACATTGACATAGGTAGCATACCCGCCCGGGTACATCTGGGCTGCATCCGGGAAGAATATACACTCCACCCCCACCGAAGAGGCAAGCCGGGTATCACGCTCCATGTCCCGGGGGTATGTATCCAGGTCCTCATTCGGGCCGAACTGGGTGGGATTCACGAATATACTGATTATGAGATGATCCGCCATGGGCCTGCCCATACGCATAAGGTCGAGATGTCCCTTGTGCAGATACCCCATGGTAGGGACCAGACAGATGGTTTCCCCCTTGTCTTTGATTGCCTTGACATAGGCCTTCATGGCCGCAACTTCTTCAATTATCTTCATGGGTGCTTCCTTTTTCTACTCTTTGAAAGAGTGTTCCTCGTCAGGGAAAGTGCCCTCTTTAACCTCTGTCGCATACGCATCTACCGCATCCTTGATGGTATCGAAGAGCATGGCATATCTCTTGGCAAATTTCGGTTTGAACTCCTTAGACATGCCAAGCAAATCCTGAATCACCAGTACCTGTCCGTCACAATACGGCCCGGCACCGATACCGATGGTGGGAACATCGAGGGCATCGCTGACGTCTCTGGCAACTGTTGCCGGCACACATTCAAGGACCATGGAAAAAACTCCTGCGTCCTGCAGTGCCAGTGCGTTCTCTTTGAGCAGCCTCGCTGCTTCCTCCCCCCTGCCCTGTACCTTGTACCCGCCAAAGGCATTTACCGATTGCGGGGTAAGGCCGAGATGACCCATGACCGGGATATCGGCACTTACAATTGCCTTTACCTGTTCAATAACCCGTTTGCCGCCCTCAAGCTTCACAGCCTGGGCTCCTCCCTCCTTAAGAAACCTTCCGGCGTTATAAACAGCATCGGAGACACTGGCCTGATAAGATAAAAACGGCATGTCTCCGACAACGAGCGCCCTGGGTTTGACCCTGGTCACACACGAGGTGTGGTAAATCATCTGATCCATGGTGACGCCAAGCGTTGTTTCTCCTCCAGCCATTACCATTCCTGCCGAATCTCCCACCAGGATGATGTCCACTTCGGACGCATCAATAATCTTTGTCATGGTGGAATCGTATGAGGTCACCATAACGATGCGTTCCTTGCCTTTTTTGTTCATGATGTCAATTACAGAGATCGACCTCTTCATACAACCCTCCTTTAAGAAAATATCCTACCCCTCCAACCCCATGTTATCAAGTCATTTTAGCAGTTTTCAAACTGATCAACAGGCTTTCAGCCATTTTTACAATAATGGTCTGATCCGCGGGAAAACGTGCTCTTCAGCAGAAAACCCCATGCCAGAAAGACCAGCAGCACGTGGCGGTGCCATCCAACC
>CAYRCP010000498.1:0-2048 GCA_964422755.1 uncultured Bacteriovoracaceae bacterium
TAGGCATCCAGAACCTTCTTTGAGTCGAATTCACTGAGTGTTTTGTCCCCTCTTTTCATGGCATCTTCAATTATCTTCATGCTATCTCCTCTGGATAGTAATGCTTTCTATTTATTATCAGAAATACCTCATAAAGAAAATGGGTATCTGCGTATTTTTATTACGCCGGGAGAAAACTCTGGTGCGCCCCTTAAAGTAATTGGTCTTGACGGGAAGGCGCTGTGAGTATAATGAGGCATCCACGCGGACGAGAGGTATCCCGCGAAAAAAATTATCCCTCATTTGTGCAAGAGGCAAATGGAGCCGCTATGAAAACCATATTTTTCCAAGAGAAGACACTGAATGTCTGCGGAGATGTGAAATGAGCGATATCCCTCTGGGCAGACGCACCCCTTCACCAAAACGGTATGATCCCAACCTGCTCTTTCCCATTGAACGGCCCGCGCAGGCGGTGCCGATGTTCGGATTCGATCTGTGGCGCTCCTATGAGCTTGACTGGCTCAATGCAAAGGGAAAACCCTGTATCGGGATCCTTGAAATGTCCTATCCCCGGCAGAGCAGAAATATCGTTGAGTCAAAATCGTTGAAACTCTATCTGCACGGCCTGTCGAATATGCGGTTCGATTCACGCGAGGATGTTTTGTCCAGGATACAATCCGACCTGGAACGCGTACTCGATACCCCATGGCTCAACCTGAGAATATTTGACAGTGAGCACTTCGGCGCCATAGGCTGGTGCACGAATCCAAAGGGCAGATGTATCGATGACGCCGATATCACCGCGATCCCGGGGGAGATCGATCCATCGTTCCTCACCACTGAAGATGTAATCGTTAAAGAGGTGCTCTATTCACACCTCTTTCGTGCATATTGCCCCATCACCTCCCAACCGGACTGGGGAAGTGTGATCATTGAATATTCCGGGCCGAAAATCAGTGAAGCAGCGCTCCTTCAATACATCTGTTCGTATCGGGATCACCAGGGGTTCGGCGAAGCATGCTGTGAACAGATCTATACCGATATTCTCTTGAGATGCTCCCCTGAGAAACTTGTCGTATCATGCCTGTTCTCACGAAGAGGAGGCCTCGATATAAGCCCTGTACGCTGCAAGAGCGATATCGGTCCTGAGCAGACTACGCTCTACCGCCTGATCCGCCAGTAAATCCTCGAGCGTTAATCAATGGTATGAACCCCAGATCGTCAAGCCCCGGAGCCTTTTCCTCAAACCCCAAAAACCAGCGGAATCTTCGAGAAAGCTGCGGGAAATGAAGCGCGAAGCCGGATCAAAAGAGATACAGCAGAATTGTTACCTGCACCCAAGAAAAAAGGGGGTAAAAGAGCACCATGGTCTCTACGGTCTAGTTGATATCTGTACATCTCCAGTAATATCCACATGCATGTCGTATATACCGAAACTACCCAGGCTTGGTCCCGTGCCGGGCTCGCTGCCCAGCCGAATGGCATCGATGGTAAATTCATCGATATCAATGCTCATATCGCTCAGATGCATGTTCATGCTGGTGACCTCGGTGCCCAATGCGGTGAGCTGCGTGACAAAATCGATCGTCATTGGTTTAAGGAAATCGATATTGCCGCGAAGCGTCACATCCGTCAAGCTGATGTAGCCTGGCTGCGTAAGGCCGCCGAGACCGTCTTCATCACCATAGGTAAGCGAACCCATAACCATATTAACACCGAGATTCATCACATCAAGGGCAATTCCTGCCTGGCCGACTATGTTTGCGAGCTTATCATCCGCAAGAACGCTCATCTTCGCCATACTTACCTGCGGGAGTATGAGTAGGCCGATTATACACAAAGCAATGAATAGGCTTTTCTTCTTCATTAAGTACTCCTTTCCGATCAGTTTCACCAGGTAACCCGGCTGTCCGCGATTGGCGGACCCGTGGCTTTCCGTCCCAGGGTCACCCCTGGTTTGGCGTGAATTTTTACTTCTGCTGAAACCTTCTCAGGCAGCCCGGCTGTCCGCCATAGGCGGACCCGCGGCTTTCCGTCCCAGGGTTACCCCTGGTTTGGCTGAGGAGGCG
>CAYRCP010000499.1:0-2042 GCA_964422755.1 uncultured Bacteriovoracaceae bacterium
AACTTGTCCATGATATCCGTGCTTATCGTATCGAGCATGTCCAGATCGGGGCCGTATATGCTGATCTCGATGGGGGCAGTGCCCGTACCGAACAGGCTCCCGGAGAGATCCTCAAAGGTATACTCGATCCCTTCAAGCACAGGGAAACTGCCCCGTATTTCGTTAATGATCTGATCGGATGACTTCGCCCGGTCCTCCTTGTCATTGAGCCGGGCAAAGATCCGTGCCTTGTTGACCCCGGGCGTCATATTACCCTGGGCAGCGGCATATTTTGCATCCACGGTGATACCCACCATGCTCCCGCAGGTGATCACCTCGTCTCTGGACAGGAAGATATCCTCCAGCTGCCGGGCAAGGTGATCGGTCTCGGCCAGGACCATCCCCTCAGGAAGGGTCACATCAACAACGGCAATGGGGAAATCCTGCTTCGGCATGAATTCGGTACCGAGAGACGGAGTCAATACGATGGCCCCGGCAAAGAGGAGAAATGCCCCGGAGAGCACCTTGCCTCTGTGGTTCAATATGCTGCGCAAACCCCCGGTGTATTTGCCGCGCAGCCAGCCGGTCCATCCCCGTTCCTCGATCCGCTGGTATTCGCTCTTTCCTCTCTTGAATATGGTAGCTGCGATGGCCGGAATAATAGACGTGGCAATGAACAGGGACGAGAGAAGGGCGATGCAGACCGTCAGGGAAAGAGGCCTGGCGAGCTTGCCGGCAATACTGTGGGAAAGGCTCATGGGGAGGAAAACCGCAACGGTGGTGAAGGTGCTGGCGGTTATGGCCAGCCCTACCTCGGTCGCGCCCATCACGGCTGCTTTTGCACGGGTTGACCCTTCTTCGAGATACCTGAAGGTGTTTTCGATAACCACCACGGCATTGTCCACGAGCAGGCCCACCCCCAGGGCGATTCCCCCCAGGGTCATGATGTTGAACGTATACCCGAGGAGGTTCATCCCGATGAAGGTGGTGATGATGGACAGCGGTATTGCCAGGGCAATGACAAGCGTGGGGCGGAAGGAACGCAGGAAGATAAAGACGACACCGATGGCAATGAGGCCGCCTAAAAGGGCATTCGAACCGGTTGCAGATATGGACCGGTTAATGACCCTTCCCTGATCCAGGATGAGATGCAAAGAGACGTCTGCCGGCATGATCTGTTCAATCGCGCTCAATTCGGCCTTTACGCGGTTTACCGCCTTGAGCGTATTTACTCCGGACTGCTTCATGATCGCAATGATTACGGATGGACGGGTGTTTGTCCGCTCAAATCCTCTGGTTTCCTTGAAGGTATCCTCAACTATCGCCACATCCGAAATCTTTACCGGCATGCCCTGCTCCGTGATGGATATGATGGTGTCACGTATCTCGGCCATGTCATCATAGTAGCCCTTTGTGCGGATCAGGTATTCCTTTTTCAGGGTTTCCACATGCCCGCCGGAAAGATTCAGGTTGCCGGAACGCACCCCTGCAATCACCTGGTCAAGGGAGGTGCCGGTGGCCTTGAGTTTCTGCGGATCCGTGAGGATCTGGATCTCCCGCTCCTTGCCGCCGAAGACGAATACCGATGCAATGCCTTCAAGCTTCTCCAGCCTCGGTTTCATGACGTCATCGATGTAATCCCTCAGCTTCTTGGTGTTTTCCATGCCGATAACGCCATACTCCAGGATGGGCATGTCCGAGACGTTGAATTTCACCACCATGGGGGAGTCGGCATCTTCAGGGAGAAAATCCGAGATCCAGCTGAGTTTTTCCCGCACATCCTGCGCCGCGAAGTCAAGGTTTGTGCCCCATTGGAACTCACAGTAGACGCTGGAGATCCCCTCCACCGTTACCGATGTGACCTTCTTGATCCCCTCTACCGTGGCCACGGATTCCTCAACAGGTTTTGTTATAAGGGTTTCAATTTCTTCAGAGCCTACTCCTTCATAGGTGGTAATGATGGAAACAAAGGGGAATTCAAGATCCGGGAGCAGGTCGAGCCCGAGGTTGGAGACAGAGATCAATCCGAACAGGGTAATGATCAGAACGAGCATGGTGATAGT
>CAYRCP010000500.1:0-2036 GCA_964422755.1 uncultured Bacteriovoracaceae bacterium
AAACAGTGGTATAACCTTCAGGCAGATCTCCCAAATCCTCTGCCTCCGCCGTACAACCCACAGACAAAGGAACCGGTAAAACCGGCTGACCTGGCCCCGATCTTTCCCGAAGAGTTGATTCGCCAGGAAATGAGTCAGAAACGGTACATTGATATCCCTCAGGAAGTTCGTGAGAATCTTATGCTCTACCGCCCGTCTCCGCTCTTCCGGGCGTTTCGTCTTGAAAAAAAGCTGAAAACACCCGCAAAAATCTTCTACAAGTATGAGGGCGTCTCGCCTGCCGGTTCACACAAGCCAAATACTGCCATACCTCAGGCCTATTTCAACATGAAGGCGGGTGTAGAACGGCTTGCAACTGAGACGGGCGCTGGCCAGTGGGGTTCGGCTCTCTCGCTTGCGACGCAGCTTTTTGATCTCGAATGCACTGTTTACATGGTAAGGGGCAGTTATGATCAAAAACCCTATCGGAAGATGATGATGCAGACCTGGGGAGGGACGTGCATTCCTTCGCCTTCTCCTCTGACCCGGTCAGGCCGGGCCATTCTTGAAAAAGATCCTGATACGCCCGGCAGTCTGGGGATCGCGATTTCAGAGGCAGTAGAGGACGCGGCAACTCATGAGAACACGAACTATGCCCTTGGCTCAGTCTTAAATCATGTCTGCCTACATCAGTCAGTAGTTGGGCAGGAGACGAAAGCTCAGCTGGCGATGGCGGATGTGGAAGCGGATGTCATAATTGGATGTGCCGGTGGTGGTTCAAACTTTGCAGGACTCGCGTTTCCATTCATTAAAGAAAAGCTTGAAACCCGCCCGGACCTTGATATCATCGCTGTTGAGCCAACGGCCTGCCCAACCCTCACGAAAGGTCTCTATGCCTACGATTTCGGTGATGTGGCAGGTATGACTCCTATCATGAAGATGTATACTCTTGGCCATGACTTCATTCCTCCATCCATTCATGCAGGAGGTCTTCGGTATCATGGTATGGCACCAATGGTTTCAAAGGTTCACCAGGAGGGCCTGATTCGCTCGAAAGCGTATCACCAGAACGAGGTCTTCGAAGCTGCCGTGACTTTTGCACGCTCTGAAGGGATCATCATTGCGCCGGAGACAGCGCACGCGGTTAAGGCAGTTATTGAGGAAGCAATTGCCTGCCGCCAGTCCGGAGAGGAAAAGACCATCGTCTTCAATGCCAGCGGACACGGACATTTTGATCTTAGTAGCTATGAGGCATACTTTGCAGGAAATCTCCCTGATTACGAGTATCCGGCCGAACTGATCAAAGAGTCGCTGGGGCATCTTCCCAACGTGGAGTAATGGGACTTTTGCAAAAGGTTGGATTTCTCGTAAATCCTGTTGCCGGAATGGGTGGCGCAGTTGGACTGAAAGGCACTGATGGCGTCGTGAACGAGGCAAAAAAACGTGGAGCACAACCGGTTGCTCCAATGCGTGCTCTGCGGTTTTTGAGAGCCCCTGGCCTTTCTCGTGACCTCTCGATCTACACCTGTGGTGGTTCAATGGGTGAAGATGAACTCAAAGAGGCCGGATATGCCGGTTTCTCAGTTCTTTCCACACCCCAGAAATTATCCGATGCTACCGATACAATCGATGCCTGCCGGGCCTTTGTTGCTGCGGGAGTCGATGTGATTGTCTTTTGTGGTGGTGACGGGACAGCACGTGATGTAGTAAGTGTGACGGGAGATGACCTTCCGGTGCTTGGTATACCGGCAGGTGTCAAGATGTACTCAGGCATCTTTGCACTCTCGCCGGAGAAGGGTGCAGAGATCCTGCAACATGCGACTGAGATGGCTGAAACTGAGGTTCTGGATATCGATGAAGAATTGTATCGAGAGGGAAAACTCTCAACAACTCTCTATGGAATGGCACGAACTCCGGTACTTGGATTTTACCGACAGGCGGGAAAATGTTCGTTCTTTGGTGATGATGTAAGATCCCGACAGGATATCGGACGTTTTCTTGCAGAGATAATGCGTGATGACACGCTTTACATTCTCGGTGCCGGTTCGACCACTGCT
>CAYRCP010000501.1:0-2023 GCA_964422755.1 uncultured Bacteriovoracaceae bacterium
CGTGGGAGGTCTTGCCCTTTTCCGTGTATCCGCTCCAGTTATAGAGTGCCAACTAATCCCCCTGCTGAGTGTTGTCCTTCTCTGGGCTCTGAGGAGATGCCTGCTCCTTTTTGAAAGCGGTAAAATACTCCTCATTGACCACCACTGAGGCCTCACCCTTGATCTTGTCTCTCAGATCCGCAAGCTGTTTTTCAAGGAGATCTTTGGCCATGGTTCTCTCAATGGATTTTTTTGCCTGATCAAGGGTTTTTGTTTTAGCGGCCTTCGTGTTTTCCACCTTGATGATATGGTACCCGAAGGATGATTTCACCACACCGCTTACCTCGCCTTTTTTCAGATCAAATGCCGCCTTTTCAAATGCCGGGTCCATTTTTCCTTTTTCAAACCAGCCCAGGTCGCCGCCCTTTTGGGCAGACGGACATTTAGACTTTTCTCTGGCAACCTCGGCAAAGTCGGCCCCTGCACGGATCTTTTCCAGGAGTTGCTCCGCTTCCTCCTGTGTATCCACCAGGATGTGTCGGGCCTTAACCTTGGCAGGAGTGACATATTTATCCGGGTTCTCCTTGTAATACTTTTCAATATCCTTATCTTCGGCTTTTATGTTGTCCCGTAATTCTTCTTCAAGTGCCCTCGCAAGGGTCTGGTCGATCATATAATCCAGCTTGATTTTTACATCCGGCTTCTCACTGATCCCCCGGCGGTCAGCCTCCCATGCAAGCATCTTCATGCTCACAATGGCATCGACAAGTTCTCTGCGGCCTTGAAGCGTTGAATACCTGGGTCTGTACTGCGCGGGTATCTGAGAGAGTATCATTTCCACATCTCCACTCGTTATCTGTTCGTCTCCCACCCGGGCAATAATATCCGTTCCATCCATGTCCCCCACACTCTCGTTGTTCACGGGTGTATCACGAATAACCTCTTTTTCTCCTTCTTTGGTACAACAGGTCAATCCAACACATAAGAACAGCACTACCATGACAATCTTTTTCAAAACAACCTCCTTCTCGGCCGTATATTCGTTTCATGTTCACTATAGAACAAAGATAACACCTCATGAAAGCACCTGTCATCTCCCAATATGTACTCCCTCACACAACAGCGGATATTATAACGATCAAGATCCCACAACCTATCCGTATCCAGGACTTGTCCGATGTAATGACATTGCTTATCCCGTAAGGATTGCCGATCTCCATCGAGGCACTGTTCAGATCATAGCGGAACCCCGAAAGACAAATACCCTCAACTCTCATGGTCAGGGGCAGCAGGGAGATCGTCTGCCCCTTCGATCCGGGTACAATACATTCTTTATCCACGAGGAAAATACGCTGCGAACTGGAGATAATTTCGGCTTCGACCCCGCGGGACAGTGCGGAGTAGAGCAGGTGAACATTTGCCAGGCTATGATCGAACCTGTTACCACAGGCTGCGAGCATCTCCACCTTGAGGGCACTGTCGAGCACCGCCATATCCAATGCCAGCTGTGTGTCGGTCTGATCCTTGTCCCTGCTGTGCTCCACCAGCCTGACATCCCGCGCAAGCAGCTGTTCCAGGCTTGCAGAATCTATCGAATCCATATCGCCCACAACGATGTCGGGTACCACACCCGCATCAAGGCAATACCGGGCTCCCTTATCTGCAGCAATAATTTTCCGGGCATGCGCTGCCCGATCCTTCAGCAGTTCATCCCCCGGGGCATCACCACCGGATACAATCAAGAACATATCCTCGATATAAACAACGAATGAAGATCGAAGTCAAGCAGGAGCTTTCTCCCTGATAAGTCAAGCTGTTAGGCTGTCTGTGTTTAGACTGTTAGCAACAGATGACGAGACAGAAGAAAGAAGTCAGGATTTTATATGAAAATAAAATCCAGAATCCAGTATCCAGAATTCAGAATAAAAACCTTGAAAATCTTCTGACAAGTGGGATCGAGATACCAGTGACAAAGTAACAAAGGCACAGAGGCACAGAGGCACAAAGTGTAGGAGCGGCTTTAGCCGCGAGCATTTTTATTATC
>CAYRCP010000502.1:0-2022 GCA_964422755.1 uncultured Bacteriovoracaceae bacterium
CCTACCGTGATATCGGTGACACTGTGTTCCATCTGTTCCATCATACCGAGCATCAAGGCGTAGGTGATGATCAATACCGCCGTAGACAGGATCATGGCAACAAGGGTGATACCGGTCCTGCGGGAGTTGCGCCAGAGATTGCGCCATGCGATCCGCAGGGTATTCATTGCGGCTCCGGGTTCTGCAAAGTTCGAAGGGTAAAAAGATTATCGGCAAGCTCGATGTCAAATTCTATATCGTCATAGGTGACTAAAGTATATTCGCCGGGCTTGTCAGTGGGGGTAATACGCATGGTTGCCGGCAGGATCCTGCCGCCCAGGGTCCTGATGTCAGAGAAGATCATGGAGCGCTCGGCTTCGAGCTTTTCTCCATAGTAATCGATTTTGAGCGGGGTCCAGTCACTCTTTCTTACGCGTGCCACAACCTTACCCCAGACTACGGCGGCATCGGGTTTGGGAATCAGGGTCAGGTCGATCACCTCGATGCCATCCTGCGCCCCCTCAAACGTGATGGAATGGGTGTAGTCGTCAGCCATGCGGCTTTCCTTGACCAGGTCGTCGTTGGTGAAGTGGCTGCCCATCCATGAGCCTCCCATCATGGAAGAGGGGATCTTGATCACGCGTTTGACCTTTGGCAGATAATTCCAGATATTATTTCCGGCCTTGAGCGTGGAAGTGTTTTTTTCCTTGAGAGGTTCCAGTATCCGGACCAGAGAGTAGTCTTTTCCTTTGCTCCATGCTACAAGCCTCATCTCCCGGGTATAGTGCTTTGTTACCACCTTCATCACCATGGCGGCACGACTCGAAGAGCCACGGAACAGATCATCCACATGATTGAGGATATCTGTTGAGGAAACGGTCTTGCTGTCAGACAGCGCCATGGTAGGGACAAAGCTCGCAAAGGCGACCATAATAAACACGATACAGCAACCGTGTCTCATGCAGATCCCTCCTTTATGCCATTCAAACGTGTCAGGATAAGCCTGTCTCTATGATATTATACCACAGGCACAATATCACCCCAATCAATTATGTTATTATACGTGTGAGGCCGTGTCAGGGGAAGGGTAGCGCAAACCCCGGTATCGTCGGAGTGAAAAACCATCAGGGTTGCTGAGGGGGTGTCGTCGTGTTGATTTGACCCGCCTGTTCCTTTATAGATTTAACAGGGAGGCAATTATGACAAGACTGAAAAAGGGAGATGCTGCTCCGGACTTCATGCTCACCGATCAGGACGGAAAGGAGCTGGGTTTGTCCGCCTTCAAGGGACAGAAACTGCTGCTCTATTTTTATCCCAAGGCCCTGACTTCCGGGTGTACGGTACAGGCCCAGGCTGTACGGGATACGTTGGACGAACTGGCAGGCCTCGGGGGTGCTGCCGTGGGAATCAGCCCGGACGAACCGGCGACCCAGAAAAAGTTCGATGAAAAGCACGAGCTGGGGTTTCCCCTGCTTTGTGATGCAGATCACAGCGTTGCCGATGCATACGGCGTCTGGGGCGAGAAGAGCATGTACGGCAGAAAGTTCATGGGGATCATACGCTCGTCGTTCCTCATCGACGAAGACGGCAGGATTATGGAAGCATGGTACAAGGTGAGCCCGAAGGATACCGTCCCCAAGGTTCTGGCTGAACTCAAAAAGCAGGAATGAGAGGCTGATTGATTGTATCCGTGCAGGAGGACAGTCTACAGCCAGAGTTTCTGATCTTTTAACTTTGTCCCTCTGCACCTCTGTCCCTAAGATCCTGCGCCCCAAGTCTTGATTTATTTTTTTGGCACGGATTTCACGGATTGCACGGTTTCTTTTTAAATCCGAAATTCGAGATCCGAAATTCGAAATGTCTTTTGCCTTCTGCCTGGGATCTAGATCTATCTTGACCAACTGCCTTCTGCCTGAGATCTCGAGCTAACAGGCCCGTTCTGCCTAAGATCCTGCGCCCCAAGTCCAGCAAAAAAACTTTGTGCCTCTGTGCCTAGGATCTCGGTCTTCTATGCTCGAAAAAACACTTTGGCCCTCTGCACCT
>CAYRCP010000503.1:0-2021 GCA_964422755.1 uncultured Bacteriovoracaceae bacterium
ACGTCATTGATATAGTACTCTGCTTCCACATCGAATCCGGCAGCGGCAAGTATTCTGGCCAGGGTATCTCCCACGGCTGCCCCACGGCCGTGACCGATATGAAGCGGTCCTGTGGGGTTGGCGCTGACAAATTCCACCTGGACCTTTTTGCCTGCGCCATAGGTGCTCGTGCCGTAGTGTTCACGTTGCGCAAGGATGTCATTCAATACTTTTGTCCACATCACGGGCTTCACATAGAAATTGATAAATCCGGGGCCGGCGATATCCACCTTTTCAATAATATCGCTGTGGGTTTCCATCCGTTCTTTGATAGCCCCTGCAATCTCTCGGGGAGGCCTCTTTGCCCTGGATGCCATAACCATGGCGATATTTGAGGCAAAGTCTCCGAAATCCTTGTTGGGAGGTATACTCACGCTGATGGTATCCGTTTCACAAACAGGGATAATCTCATCTTGCATAAGAGCTGCCAGCGTTTGCTTGAGCAGAGATTCTATCTTTTCCTTCATGTGTGCTCCTTGCTGTCTCTTTGTGGGCGATATTCTAAATCCGCAGTATCGGCGTTCAATAAACGCTTCTATCGCTTACAACCCCTGGCGAAGCGGATTCGTTTCTTGTGCATCTTGTTAATAGCAAATCGTGTTTATTTGTCCAGTGATTTCCATAGACCCTATCAATTATATGATGCTGTCTCTACAGGAAGTGGCAGCGATATCGACGCACTGCGCCATCCCCTCCTAGCTGTCGGTCCTGGTCAACCCAAGCTGGGTTTTTCCCTTCTGAGTGATCTCTGCAGTTTTTAACGCTGGCAGCAGGGAATAGGATTGTTTCTTCCGGCAACAGGTAAACCGTTTGTATATTGACATCATAATGGAGAGCATCTATAAAAAAAGTGTTGTTAGCAGATAAGGCGGTTGAGTGCTAAGTCAGGTCATGATGCATACTTTAACAGACAGAGATAAGAGCATATTAGGTGCGATCATACAGGAATATGTATCTACCGGTGAACCGGTGGGGTCCAGGATTATTGCACGTAAATACATGGTGACCATCTCATCTGCAACAGTGAGAAACGTAATGGCGGATCTCGAGGAGAGGGGATTTTTGTATCAGCCCCATGTCTCCGCCGGCAGGATGCCGACCCCCGAGGGATTTCGTTACTATCTGAGCGATATTCTGGAGCTCAAGTCATTGCCGAGGCTCGAGAAGACCATGATTTCCCGGCATATGGCAAAAACCATAGGTGGGGTGAAAGACACGCTTCGAGAGGCATCATCGCTCCTGTCCCACATATCGAAGAATGCCTCCATCATCATCCTGCCGAAACTCGACACCTTTTTTTTCAAACGAATCGAATTCATAAGGCTGGATGATAACAGGATTCTGGTTGTATTGGTGAGCAAGGCCGGGATGGTGTACAACCACATCGTCTATGGCGAGGACATCGTACAGAGTCGTCTGAACGAGTATGCGAATTATCTCAATGATACGTATGCAGATCTCTCCATACAGGGAATGAGGGATGTGCTCATTCAAGAGCTCTCGAGCGATAAGGCAAAATTTGACTCGCTTGTGCAGCAGGCCATCAATCTTGGTATGACGGCGCTCGATGGGGTGGAGGACAGACCCGATATCTATATCCAGGGCAAGGAAAGTGTATTCAATTCACCTGATCTGGTCAACCTGGAGCGGCTTCGGGATATCGTGAATGCCTTTGAGGACAAGGGGCGAATCATACGCATTCTCAACAGGGTGCTGGAAGACCCAGGTGTAAAGGTGTTGCTGGGAGAAGAGATGGAGCACATAGGGATGGATGATTTCAGCATGGTTGCCAGCGGATATTGCAGGGGTAATGTTCCTGTGGGGTCATTAGGCGTGATCGGCCCGATCCGAATGGATTATTCGCGGGTCATACCGCTGGTAGGATATATGGCAAAAGTTTTAAGCGATATGTTGGAGGACTTATAGGATGGAAGAGGAAAAACGCAACAAAGTCCCTCACAATGATGAGATGACGGACGAAG
>CAYRCP010000504.1:0-2019 GCA_964422755.1 uncultured Bacteriovoracaceae bacterium
CCCTGATATAATCTTCTCTGCGGTAACAAAGATGATGCACCAGGCATCTTTTGACAGCGCAAATCCATTCGGGGACGGGCAGGCGAGTTATCATATTGCCCGGTTCATACAGGACAATTGTATATAACAGTCCGTGACTGTGTCGTGCACGGTCCGGTTATAATGTAATATTTATGTACTGAAGAAAAATCAATCTCGACGCTTGCACCTTTTACAATTTCACAAACCGGCTATACTTCACTGCGCGGAAAACTGAAATGCTATTTATGTAAAGGAGGCGCTCATGAACAAAAGTAAACCGGAAGGCAAGAACCCGAAAGATCTTCTCAGACAGGCAAACAGGGCTGCAGCAGGTGGTGATCGGATAAAATCACTCATGCTCTTTGAATCGTGCATCAGACAATACCTGTCCCGGCAGATGACCTTAAAGGCCCTTGCAGCTGCAAAGGATGCAAAAACCGTACTCGGCCCCCTCCCCAAAGTGCAGTCCATGCTGATACGTCTCTACCTGTCCATGGGACTGCACGGAGATGCCGGGCAGGAGTATACGCAGTGCTGCCGGAATCTCAGAAAGGATGAGACTCCTTTCCTTGAAGGTCTGCACCGTGAGGCCTTTTTGGACCTTATGGACATCATCGAGCTGATACCGGTGCGCAAGGGTCAGGCAATCATGAAACAACATGAGCTGGGAGCGGATATTTTTATCATAGTCTCCGGATCTTTTTCGGTGATCCGTGACGGCATCACAGAGTCCACCCTGAACGCCGGCTGCGTCTTCGGAGAACTGGGATTTTTTCACCATCAGGAGCGCTCCGCAACAGTGCGCGCAACTGAGGGGGCCGAACTTATCAGAATCCCGTCCGAAAAGCTGCGCGAACTTTCCAAACGATACACCTGCCTGAAAGACTCCCTGGAGCACCTCTATACCGAGCGCACCCTGAAAAAGGCAAGTGAAGACCTGAGATATCACTCCCTGATCGATGTGTACCGTGATGATCTTATGAACGTCCGGTTTCCAAAAGGACAAATCATTCCATTTGACACGACAACGGATATCACCATTATCAAGCATGGTGTTGTTGAGATTGATTATGATGAACAGGGGATGAAAAAGAAACGGTTTCTCAAACCCGGCAGTGTGATAGAAAAATTCTCGGGAACAGCCAGGGCAAACACCGATGTGGAACTGCTTCGGGGTACAATCGACCTCCTGAGCTAACATCAATGACCAGGAAGATAGACAGGCTGTATCGCTTGAAGGCAACAAGGAGTTATTACGTGGTGTTTGAGGAACACAAAACGATAGATACGATGAGCATAAAGTACTCTTCAAAAACTGTTGTCAATCGATTAAAAACTCTCACCCGAATTTGGTGTTTTGATCTTCATATGATCACACTCAAGTATCAAACAGCCCCAATGGGCATTTGTCTCAATGAACTTACAGCCTATAGCCTACAGCCTAAACAGCCGCTGCTATTGTTTATGCCATACACCGCCGGCATATGCCATGACGATGCCAGCTGCCACTGCCACGTTGAGCGACTCGGTGGGTCCTTTCATGGGGATGGATACCTTTTTATGAGAGATCTCCAGAATCTCCCGGCTCAGCCCTGCTCCCTCCTGTCCCAGGCATATGGCCACCTTACCCGCAAAGAGCGCAGGTTCAAGGGCTGATTCGCCCTGGAGAACAAGGCTGATAATCGTATGGGGCAGAGTTTTCAGCCGGGTCAGATCTGCCTTTGCAATACACATCCCCAGGCACGATCCCATGGACGATCGAATGGCCTTGGGAGAAAACGGCGAAGCTGTTCCGGGAGTGAGGACAACGGCCGTAAACCCGAATGCCTCTGCTGTTCGTATGATGGTTCCTACATTGCCCGGGTCCTGTAACACATCGAGAATGAGTATCTTCTCACAGGAGAGGGCAGCGGAGAAATCTGCCCAGGGGGTATCGAAAAAGGCAATGATCCCCTGGGGTGTCACGGTATCCGCAATGTGCGCAAAAAGACTCTCATC
>CAYRCP010000505.1:0-2017 GCA_964422755.1 uncultured Bacteriovoracaceae bacterium
GCCCCAAAGCCGCGCATGGACTGGGCACAGCCCTTGCCCACGTCTCCGTATCCGCATACGCATACGACTTTGCCGGCCACCATGATATCGGTTGCCCGCTTGATTCCGTCTGCCAGGGATTCTCTGCACCCGTAGAGGTTGTCAAACTTGCTCTTGGTGACCGAGTCGTTCACGTTGATTGCCGGGAAGAGCAGGGTCTTGTTCTCCATCATCTGGTACAGCCGGTGAACACCGGTCGTGGTCTCCTCCGATACCCCTTTGATATCCTTGACCATCCGGTGCCAGAATGTGGGATCTTCGGCATACTTGCGTTTGAGGACCGCATTGATGATAGAAAGTTCCTTGTTGGTTGTGGGCTCATCCAGCAGGGCCTGATTCTCCTCTGCCTGATACCCCCGGTGAACGATGAGCGTTGCATCACCGCCGTCATCAACGATGAGGTTCGGCCCCTTATCACCGGGGAAGCTCAATGCTGCCAGCGTACACATCCAGTATTCCTCCAGTGACTCGCCTTTCCAGGCATATACCGGAGTTCCGCCGTCTGCAATGGCTGCCGCAGCATGATCCTGTGTCGAAAAGATATTGCACGATGCCCAGCGGACATCGGCTCCTAATGCCTTCAGTGTCTCGATAAGCACCGCTGTCTGAATAGTCATGTGCAGGGACCCGGTAATCCGTGCCCCCTTCAAAGGCTGGCTTGCGGCATACTTTTCTTTCAAGGCCATCAGGCCCGGCATCTCATGTTCGGATATGGTGATTTCCTTGTGGCCGAAACCGGCCAGAGAGATATCAGCAACCTTATGGTCTATCCCGGAAAAATCCGTCAATTGAATCTGATCCAGCTTTGTTACACTATCAGCCATTATACCCCCGCCTTTTCCTTTAATGTATCGACCATATCGGTCTTTTCCCAGAGAAACTCCGGCAACTCTCTTCCAAAATGACCATAACCTGCAGTTTTCTTGAAGATCGGCCGCAGAAGGTCAAGCTTCTCGATGATGCCCTTGGGCTTGAGAGGGAATACTTCCTGTGCGATCTGAGCCAGTTTCTCATCGGAGACTGCGCCGGTTCCCTGCGTATCAATCATAACGGACACAGGCTCGGCCACACCGATTGCGTAAGCGAGCTGTACCGTACACTTTTTGGCCAGACCTGCTGCAACAATATTCTTCGCAACATATCTGGACATATATGCTGCAGACCTGTCCACCTTGGACGGGTCCTTGCCCGAGAATGCACCGCCGCCATGGCTTGCAAACCCGCCATAGGTATCAACGATAATCTTTCTGCCGGTCAGCCCGCAGTCTGCATGAGGGCCGCCGAGAACAAAGCGCCCGGTTGCGTTGATATAGTATTTCGTCTTGTCATCCAGCAATTCTGCAGGGATCTGCTTCTTGACGACTTCCTCCATGATGCCTTCCCTGATGGAATTGTAATCAATATCCTCGTCATGCTGGGCGGCTATAACGACATTCTCAATCCTTGTAGGCTTTCCATTTTCATACTGCACCGTCACCTGAGATTTGCCGTCAGGCCGCAGGAATTCGAGAATCCCTGCTTTCCTTACATCTGTCAGGGCCTTGGTCAGGCACTGGGCATAGTAGATGGGGGCCGGCATGAGAACATCCGTCTCATCGCAGGCATAACCGAACATCATACCCTGATCTCCTGCTCCCTGTTCAGCAAAAAGGCCTTCCCCTTCCTGCACGCCCTGATTGATATCAGGAGACTGCCGGTCAAGGGTTACCATAACGCCGCAGGTATTCCAGCTGAAGCCCATAATCGCCTCGGTGTAGCCGATCTCCTTGATAGTCTGGCGCACCACCCGCTGAACATCTATGTGGTGCGTTGTGGTGATCTCTCCGGAAACAATAACAAGACCAGTGGTTACCATGGTTTCGCACGCGACATGGGCACTGGTATCATTGGCAATGATATCATCGAGAATAGCATCTGAAATATGATCCGCTACCTTGTCAGGATGTCCCTCAGTCACAGACTCAGATGAAAACAAAAA
>CAYRCP010000506.1:0-2013 GCA_964422755.1 uncultured Bacteriovoracaceae bacterium
ATAATCCGGGAGAAATCGCCTATCCGGGAAACCTGCCGGGTATCGACAAGAATGAGCCGTGTGATGTCCTCGAGTTCGACCTTCTTCTGTTTTTCAATATATCCGGTTATCTCTTCCGGGGCACGGGCGATATAGTCCCGCAGATTTTTCTCCTGAGCACCGGGGAAGACGAGCAGGGCTTCAGGGTACAGCATCTTTGCCGCTATCATCGAGGCAAATGCATCGAAGTCGGCCTGGATATGGGATATAATTACCTCCATGGACTACCCCCTCGGGTGATACTGTTCATGGATTTTCTTGAGTCTCGTCGAGGTTACATGGGTGTAGATCTGCGTGGTGGATATGTCTGCATGGCCCAGCATCATCTGCACCGAACGCAAGTCTGCCCCCCCGATGAGCAGGTGTGTCGCAAAAGAGTGCCTGAGAACATGGGGGGAAATAGGCTTTAAAATGCCTGCGGACAGTGCATACTTCTTGATCATGTACCAGAAGTTCTGCCTGCTCATGGCATGCCCCCTGTTGGAGCAGAAAAGGACATCGGATGCAGATTTGACAAAGGAAGGTCTGACCAGGTCGATATACTCCTTTACCCACCTCCGGGCAGTGTCTCCCATGGGGACGAGACGCTCCTTGTCTCCCTTGCCCCGGCAGAGCAGATAGCCGACATGCAGGTTGAGATTTGTCATGTTCAGCCCCACCAGCTCCGTTACCCGCAATCCCGTTGCGTAGATAAGTTCCAGCATCGCTTTGTCCCTGATCCCCAGGGGAGTAGAAATATCGGGCGCAGCCAGCAGCCTGTCCACTTCATCGTGGCTGAGAACCCCGGGAAGATATTTCCCCCGCTTGGGGATTGCCAGGTCCCGTGTGGGGTCGGCCTTGAGCACACCTTCCTCCAGGAGAAACCGGTAAAATTGCCGGATCGTCGAGAGCCGTCGGCCGATACTCGTTGCCTTGAGTTTTTTGTTCGTGCAGTGCGAGGTATAGCGTGCAAGGTCACTGCCCTCTACATGGTCGATGGTTGTCCCTGTCCCGTCAAGCCACAGGGCAAAATCCGCCAGATCACTCTGATATGCGGTAATGGTATTTACGGGTGCAGATCTCTCGATTGCGAGGTATTCGATAAAAGAATCTATAAATGCAGGGCTCATCTCTTCTTCATTGTAGGAGTTAAGCCCAATTCCTTCAAGTCATTATATGCAGGCAGAGAACTTTTCGTATCAGGATAGGCACCCACAAGGAGCCGGTAGAGTCCCTCCGTTTCTTTGAGAACATAGGGCGTGACCCCCTTTTGTTTGAGCTCTTTCGCGACATCCATGGCCTTGTTCTCGGTGTCGTACATCCCGATCTCGATGGCATAGGGTACCTGTCCGCCGACAAAAGCGCCTTTTTCAATGACCTTTTTTGCCACCAGTTCTCTCAGCATGGTAACGGCGTCCTTGATGGTATGGAACACCCCATAGTCCACCCGGTACCAGACACCCGAAGAGCCGAGGTCGATCTTGGTGATAAAAATTGTTCCCAGCGAAGGACTCATCCCTTGGGCCTGCTGTATTGCCTCCTGCGGATCCTGCCATGACGACATGTGAATGGTATACGGAAAGTATGCGGTTTTGGTATAGGGGGCCGCCTGCGGGGCTTTCTCCTCAACTTGCGGTGCCGGTTCTTCAGCAACGTCATCTGCGGTTTCCTCAGGGGTCTGCTCAACAACGACTGCCCGGTGAATCTCTTTTGTCACCACATTGCTCAAACCGTAGTCAGCCCAAAGGGGAAGCGCAATCAGGGACATGATACATATCAATAGTATGCGTTTCATCGAGTTCTCCCTCTATATGCGTAGGTTGTGTTCATTATATAATTATTTATCCCCTTTGCAATACCATCTATCAACGTGTTCTGATACGACCTGCGTCTCAGAAGCGAGCAATCGGTGGAATTCGTAATAAATCCAAGCTCGATGAGGATCGAGGGCATCTGTGCGCCGAGAAGCACATAGAACGGTGCCTGCCTGATCCC
>CAYRCP010000507.1:0-2009 GCA_964422755.1 uncultured Bacteriovoracaceae bacterium
ACCTGGATTGACGGAGTCAGAGTCCGTAGTCCTACCGTTGAACGATCCCCCAGCATCTGTAAGAGAGTTTCTAGCGATTGGATAATTTCTTGTCAAGCTTTTTTCACCTCTCTCAGGGTTTAATTTTCCGCAGTGGACTGCATAAAATGGAATGAAGAAAAATCAAGCAGGTACTTCTTATCATTTACGATACCGGATTTTGTCCGGCGTGGCGGATGAATGTTATTTATCCTGCAGCGGGCTCGAAGATCCCGGTGATTTTTGCAGGGCAAGGGGGTAGTACATGGGGTTTGAAAGTCCTTGTCTCTGAAATAGTTCGATGCTATTGCATAAGGTATGACGCTAAAAGACGAGAAACTCTATATCGCAATGGTGGGCCTGCCTTCACAGGGCAAATCAACCGTGGCATTCAGGATGCAGGATGTGTTCAGAAAGAACACTATTCCAACACGGATATTCAACAACGGTGTTCTCCGGAGAAAATACGCCCCCGAGATGGATACGTGGTCTTCGCGCTTCTACAATCCGGAAAACAGCGAAGCCGTGGAGCTGAGGCGTCAATTTGCCCTCATGAATATCAGGAATGCCAAGCACTACCTGGCGGGTAAAGGCCAGGTGGCGATCCTGGATGCGACAAACGTGAGCTGCGAGCGCAGGGCCCTTATCGAGGAACATCTGACCGATCATCCGATCCTCTATATCCAGTGTGTCAATAACGATTCGGAGATCGTTGACTTAAGCATTCGCTACAAGGTCAAATCCCCTGAATTTGCCTGCCTGCCGGAAGAAAAAGCCATCTCTGAGTTTAAAAAGAGGATCAATTATTACCGGATGATTTATGATGATCTTCGCACAGAGAAAAACTTTCTCAGGATGGACTCGCTGCACAATAAAATCTTCGACGAACAGCTCACCGACCAGTTGCCGCTGTATTCGAGGATACGGGACTGTCTGGTCACCGACGTAGTCAAGAGCCTCTTCCTTATCCGTCATACCGAGACCTACTTTAATGTGGACGACCGTATCGGCGGGGACGCGGACCTTACGCCAAAAGGCATGGAACAGGCGAATGCTCTCGGGAGATTTTTCAACAGGAAAAAGATCGCATACATCTTTACGAGTGAAAAAAAGAGGACCATCCAGACGGCACAAGCCATTCAGGAACTCCAGCAGGGATGTACGATCGTGCCGCTGAAGGAATTCAATGAAATAAACGCAGGCATCTGCGAGGGTATGAGTTACGATGAGATTCAACGGACCATGCCGGAGATCTACTCCGCCCGCAAGGCCGACAAGTATAGCTATGTCTACCCGGGCGGAGAGGGGTATAACACCATGAAAGAACGGATCAAGATCGGGGTGAAAAAGGCATTTTTCCTCAACAGAAAAACAGATAACATCATGATTATCGGCCACAGGGCAGTGAACAGGATGATCCTCTCACACTTCCTCTACCGGCGTGAAGAAGACGTGCCCTATATCTATATCCCTCAGGACAAGTTTTACCATATCGTGGCAACGCAGGACAGGAAACTGTTTGAACTGCAGAAGTATCAGTGAGCCTTATCCATTGAGTCGATAGCCTCGATCATCCCTTGCGCCGTATCAAAGGCGGGGTTGATCTTCAGGGCATTTTTAAAACACCTTCTCGCCATCTGCGGATTTTCCAGATCGAGGTAGGCCCTGCCCATATTGAAGTGAATATTTTCGTCATGGGGATTTATCTTGATGGCCTTTTCATAGAGCTTGATGGCATCCTCGGTCCTGTTCTGTCTCCGGTAGAGGATCCCCAGGGAATTATAGACATTGATGGTGTCGGGTTTGATCTGGAGGATCTCGTTAAAGACGCTCTCGGCACTTTCATGCATCTCCCTTTCCAGGAAGATCTCCCCTGCCATCTGGAGGTACTTCTCGGCCATGTCCTTATTTCCCATCCTTACGTAAACATCAGCCATGGCCTTGTATGCCTTGGCGAACATCTGATTGATCTGGGTGGCCTTTCTGAATGC
>CAYRCP010000508.1:0-2008 GCA_964422755.1 uncultured Bacteriovoracaceae bacterium
CGATTCCATCATCGTCTCCCGGAGTAAAGGTCATCAATCTCTGCGACCTCATTTCTTCAGCGGTGATATAATTTAGGTTCTTTTTGGTTTTTGTTTTACCCAACGCCTAACGCCCAATGCCTGGCGCCTGTCTCTTCTGATTGAAATGTCTTTTTTTAACTCTGTGCCTCTGTGCCTAGGATCTCGAGCATCCAGAATGCCCCAAACACTTTGGCCCTCTGGCCCTTTGCACCTTTGGCCCTAAGATCATGAGCCCCAAGTCTCGATTTATTTTTTTTGACACGGATTACACGGTTTTTTAAATCAAGAATCCGAAATGCCTTCACCTTTTGTATCCTGTCTTCTCAACCTTCATGCTTTCCCTAACTAATAGTCTAAGTCCCTGCAGTCTAATAGCCTGAAGGCCTTCTACTTCCTGAGATTGCTCCTCCTCATGAAACAACAGCTGTCACCTGAGAACTTTCGTGTAGCAATCCCGTGGGATCTGGAATGCTTGAGATTGCTTCGCTGAAGCTCGCAATGACTATATTCAGATTATGCACAGGTCATGAAATGACATAGCAGTGAGCGGGCCTACGGCCAGGGCTTTCAACCATTCACGAAAGAGACAACAGCTAACTATGTCTTTCCCCCTGCCTTCACCCTGAGATACCAGCTTATCAGGTCTTTGCCGAGGAGGATACGCTCTTTCCAGGGCAGGGAAGCCAGTCCTCTTTTCCATCTAAAGGCAGGCACGGTCCCGGACAGGAGCTTTGCAGCCTTAAACTGACTGTCGGTAATTGTTTTTTCCGCCTCGATCTCTCTGTGATACAGATCACCGGGCGCAAAGTTCTCATTGATGCCGGTGAGCGCGGCTTCGCCTGCAATGAGACCCGATGCAAGGGCGGATGAGATTCCCTCGCCAAAGGGGTTGAGCAGCCCGCTTGCTTCTCCGGCAACGAGAATCCTGGGGGTTCCGAAACAGTAGGAGCCTTTTGCCGCTGCGTAGGTAACGCGGCAGCCGATCCTGCGAATACGCTGGGCATTTCCGGCATCCATGTGTTTTTTGAGGAATTCGAGCAACCGCGCCATGTGTTTGTGAATGTTCTGCCCCTGTCTGACAACCACCTCCACCACGAACCTGGCATCCTTGATATAGGCAGATGCATAGGGAGAAATCCCGGGTATGGCGAAAAAATGAAAGACCCCCGGCTCGAGATCGCTCCGGCAATCGTACACCTCCTGCAGGGCCAGATACCATGTAAGGCTCTTGTGCCTTGCCGGGTCAATATGTGCGGCAATGCTCGAGTCTCCACCGTCTGCTGCGATAAGAACCCTGCAGTGTATCTTGAATTCCTGCTCTTTTCTGCACACGAGTTCCACCTCGCGGGTTTTTTCGGAAAAAGAGACAAGGGTGGTACCATCCAGGATCTCGGCTCCGGAGACGCTGCAGAGCCACTGATCAAAGAGATGTCTCTTGACTGACAAGCCCTGCAGAGGCAGATCAAGTTTCCTGCCGCTTGAGAAGTGCATGCGCATGGCCTTTACTTCCACAGGGTCTGAAAACACATACCCGGGTATTGCGCCAAACTCCCTGGTGATAATATCCGCTGATCGGGGAACAATGATGCCTGAGCACGCCTTATATCGCGGCATCTTTTTCCTCTCCACAATCGCCGTAGCCAATCCCCCCGAGACACAGGTATATGCCGCCAGTGCTCCGGCAGGGCCGCCTCCTGCAACAACGGCATCATAGTACAGATCAGGTTTCATGGATCAGTCTCTCCACATTTTCAGGCACTATCATGGGGCTCTCGCACATAAACCGGCTCATGCCTTATCATCTATCTTAATGTAATAATAATGTCTGAAAACAAAAAAACCTCTTGTACAGGGAATGAGGGAATTTGGATGAAAGGGATAAAGGGACCAAGGTGGCAGGTTTTAAGTTAGACAATGAACAACCTTTTGTCATTGCGGACGTAGTGACGCAATCCCGATCATCATAGGCCCCATGGGATTGCTTCGC
>CAYRCP010000509.1:0-2003 GCA_964422755.1 uncultured Bacteriovoracaceae bacterium
AATATCCCGTTTGTCGTGCTCACCTCCAACAATTACCGGGACATGAGTGATGCCCTGAAGCGGCGGTGCATACATATCTACATCGATTATCCCCAGAGGGAAATGGAGATGCGTATCGTAAAGCTCAAGATACCCGGGATAGATGAGCGGCTTACCGCACAACTCGTGGATGCTATCCGGAATATCCGTCAGCTGGATCTGAAGAAGAGGCCGTGCATCTCCGAGACACTCGACTGGGCGCGCTCTCTCATTGCGCTTCAGGTGGAAGAACTGAGTTCTGAAGTCCTTGTGGAGACGCTCAACATGATCTGCAAGTACAAGGCCGACTCCGATATGGTAAAGGTGAACATAGCCGGCATTGTGAATTAGGCCTTTTGATCATGGTAAAGGCTATCCTGAGATTTGTGGCATGTTGCCGGACTGCAGGGTACCGGGTTTCCACCTCGGAGGTGCTCGATTGTATCTCCCAGCTTGAACTGATCGATATGCTCAAGGAAGAGGAGTTCAGGGCGGTTGTCCGGGCGAACTTTGCCAAGAGCAGGCGGGAACAGGCCCATTTCGATCAGCTCTATCACCTCTTTTTCCACGAATTGCGCCAGGACATCAATCTGGACGAGACCGATCCGCTCTCGAAGAAGATGGATGAGGTCCTGGATTCTCTCCAGGAGCAGGCAAACGGAGACCGTTCGCACCGTGCCATACTCGAGTTTCTTTCCGGCAATCCCCTGCCGTTCCTCGAGATCATGAGAATGATACAGACAGAGGAAATCAGCATGAGCCAGGGCAGGAAATTTAATCTGGGTCCCCTGGCAAGCCGCCTTCAGGTCATGGTGCAGCTCAATGATGTCAGGGGCGAGATAGGCCGGTTTTTAGATGACAATCTGCTGCACTACGCCAAAAACACGCGCCGGGATCTTGCCAGGCGTTTCAATGCGCAGCTGGAAAATGCCAATGCCCTTCTCCTGAGAGAGCCGCGGCCCCATAACGACGGAATCAATGAGGTCAAGAGCCATGAGCAGTACCTGCGGCAGCTCGGCGAGCGGCCGTTTACCTCACTTACCCCCAGGGAACTGGAACAGGTGCGCGAGATCATCGACAGACTCGTGAGGAAATTGAAGGACATCGTGTCCAGGCGCTATGCCGGGAACAAGCAAGGCATCCTGGATGTGAAGAAGACGCTGAGAAAGGCTGACAGGTACCAGGGCGTACCCATGGAGATCAAGTTCAAGAAGCGGCCTCCCAGGAAGGGTAAGATCGTTACCCTGTGCGACATCTCCTCTTCTGTCTGGGCTGCTGCACGGTTTATGCTCAACATCCTCTACTCCCTCCAGGAGTGTTTCACCAAGGTGAACAGTTTCGTGTTTGTCTCCGGCCTTGCAGAGGTGACCGGCATCTTCGAAAACGAAGAGATCAACCATGCCATCGAGATGGTCCTCAAAGAGGTGGATATCGACTACCATGCACAGACCGACTATGGAGAGACCTTCCGGCATTTCAAGAGGGACTACCTGGATGTCCTCAACAACAAGACCACGCTCATCATCATAGGCGATGCCCGTTCGAACTACTTTCATCCCGAAGACAGGATCCTCGGGGAGATGCGGGATAGATGCCGCAGGCTCATCTGGCTCAACCCGGAACCCGTGCAAAGCTGGAATACCGGGGACAGCGAGATGTATTCCTACAAGCCCTACTGCCATGAACTCAGGGCATGCCGCAACCTTAACCAGCTCATTTATTTCGTGGAGGAACTCATACTCTAGGAGAAGCTGTGTTTAGTCCCTTAGTAGTAAAATTCTTGCAAAAATGGCAGAGAATGAATGAACCAATAGAAAAGATATCACCGCGGAGGCGCGCAGCACGCAGAGTTTATTAATTTTTCTCCAATCGGGAGACGACGATTGAAGAAAGAATTACGTGTCATACAAAAGTGCCTTAATGCACACAAGTAATTGCAGGTAAGGCAGAAGGTTAAACAATTGCGAATCTCAAAAAAACATAAG
>CAYRCP010000510.1:0-1998 GCA_964422755.1 uncultured Bacteriovoracaceae bacterium
ACATTTAGGCATGTAGCTTAATCAAACCCGACACATTTTCATCTTTCGTTGTGGTTAATTGGCCATGCCGGTTAGGCACAAAGGCACAATTCGGCAGGACAGCCGAATTGGACGAACTTTAGTTTCACCCGGAGGGTGAGCTACAGGGATGTAGCGAATCACAATTCGGCAGGACAGCCGAATTGGACGCGCTTTAGTCGCGTCTGCAGGGCGAAGGCCAAGGAGGCCCTGAGGCACAAAGTGAAGGAGCACCTTGCTGGCGCGAGCAATTTTATCAATTAGATATCTGAAATCTTTTTTCCTTATTCTTCTGTTTTTCCCTAGTGCCCAACGCCCAGCGCCCAGTGCCTCCTTCCATACCTTACGCCCTGTTTTTCTATGTTTTCCTAATGCCTAGCGCCCAGTGCCTAATGCCTCCTTTCACTCATTGCACCCTTTTTCTTATGATTCAGCAGCAGACAGCCATACACAGCCGCATTCACCAGGATCACCAATGCGCTCAAGAGTATCTGCAGCTCCCTGGTCAGGCCGCCCGGATAAATGATGGGATCGATATAGTGGATTACGAAGTCTCCCACGTATGCAGGCTCTCCGGCTTTTGCCCGCAGATAAAGCTCGAAAGGCGTCAGCGGACAGATCCCTCCGGTCAACTCGATAAAAATGCCCCAGATCAAGCAAGGGAGGTGAAGCCATATAATCTTCGGCCATGCAAAAACAAGCATGCCGCCAAGGACCACAAATACGATAAAGACAATATGGAATATCACCACACCATTGGCAAGCACCTCGTAGACGATCATATCGGACACACCAGAAGGATAGGCAGATGGAGAGTGTCTTTCAATGGATTATCGAGCAAAAGACAAACTGCCTGCGCCATCGGCAGATATATTTTCCTTTGTCCACATGCAGGATATAATGCCGCCTGATACAGATTCAACCGATATGTGCGTATCGGCAAACGGAGAATATCCCCTCAAACGTCTATGCAACACATGATCTCATCTTTGTTGAATGCTCACGGGGATATTCATACAGGGGAGTCATTCCCCGGGCATGTTTTTTGGGGTTTTCATAACCTCCTGTGGTGCGTTGGAGCATATTCGAGGTTTTTTCCTCCATGACCCCTCTACGGCGTATCCTGAATTTCCGTTTCCTTGCCTGTAGTGACATAGGGCCGAATCTGTTCTATAACTTCCTCGTCTACACCAATTACCATCTTCAGATCCTCAATTGTTGAAAATGGACCATTGGATTCTCTGAAAATGACGATGTTCTCCGCGGTTTCCCTGTCCACCCCCGGCAGCAACTCGATGGTCACCGCATCGTCAGAATTTATATTGATCTGCCCTTCGTATTCCCACTCCTGAGCCCCGCACAGCGAACCTGTCAGGAAACACACAAGTAGTATGCAGCCGAGAGTACCGAGCATTCTTATCTTCATTGCGTTACCCTCCATTGCCTCAGAAAGATTTATTGTGCCTTGTCATTTTTTTTGTATTCCGCTCTCTCGTGTTTATTCTCAGTTCCGAGATGATTAATTCATCAGGCGGAGTTGTTTTATGCAGCAATCTGTCCCATCGTACCCACTGACCATTGTAACCCTCTTTGCTATCTACCACCCCCTTGCTTTTTTCTCGTGTATGGCAGCGCACGCTACGTAGAATGCAGTCCATCAGGCGTCGGTATGCGGCGGAATCACAGAACACATCAATGAATACGGCAGAGGAGTACATTCCTCAAAAATGAATAATCGCTATATAATAACTATGAGCTCCCTCGAGTCAATAGCATGCCCAACAGGGACCACAGCTTACAAAAAAACATTCCCGGAACCCTTTCATGGCATATAATCCGCAGAAAATACCCGAAACCTTCGAGCGCTTGCCGGGTATCAAAGCCATGCACTCACTTCGTCAAAACGCAGCACATCTCTTTTTCGTGTTCAGGCGCAAGGTCTTTATAAATCCTGTTGTAACTACTCACGTAGTCAGGCTG
>CAYRCP010000511.1:0-1994 GCA_964422755.1 uncultured Bacteriovoracaceae bacterium
AATCATTCATGATCATCCGAGTCTTCAGAATTCTCTTCCAGTACAATGTCTTCCATGTCGAGAACGTATTCTTCCTCATCATCATCAGATTCCACATCACCGTTCTCTTCTTCAGGTATAGGTTGGATGTCAGCCTTCACCTTGGAGAGAGCCCTTCTTCTTTTGCGCTTCAGCAGCTTCTTGGTTTCTTCGTTGTTCTGATCTTCGTCGCAAATCGGGCACACGGGTTGTGGCTTACCGAGATCATAAAATTTGGTGCCGCACTTGTAGCATTTGTATCTCTTTCCCAGATCAGCCACACAGTTCTCCTTTTCCTGTTCGTTATAATTTTCCCTATAGTTCAGTAGTGTGCAATCTTTTGTCAAGATAAATTTGAATTTGCATCATAGTATTCATCGTGTGCTTTCTCCAAGTTGTTGACTTATCGGATACTCTCAATATATTATAAGTACCACGATGAATACAAATCATATAAAATCTATTTTCCTATGCATTATCATAGGGTTACTGCTAGCCGCATGTGCACCGTCGATGCAGCAGATCCCCTCTGAAGACCCCAAGACCCTGTACAATACCGCCCTTGCGCTCAAGGCTGCAGGCGATCTCGATGGCTCGTCCCAGGCCTTTATCCGAGTGTGGAAAAAATACCCGAAGAACGAACTCGCACCCAAAGCACTCTATACTGCCGCATCCATCAAGGCACAGACCAATCCGTACCAGGCAGGCAATCTCTACCGCTCGTTCATCGATGCATATCCAAGCTCGGTATTATTACCCAAGGTGCAAAGCGAGCTCCTGGATCTCTACATCAAGGAAAAAAACTACACGGATGGCTCTCGCCTGTTCATGGACATGTATGGACAAAACAAAGTAACCGGGATGGTACTTCCCGGGGTCGATCTCTCTCTGGGGCTCGTTGAAGCGGAACAATATTTTGAAGCACTCGAGATTATTGCTATGATCTATCCTCTTTCAGACGAGGATTCTTCAACGATACTCCTTAACCTGTGGAGTTCCACCCTGGAAGACATCGATCAGGTGGAGATGCTGTCAAACCTGGAAAGTTCAGTCCAGGACAATCAGCTCCTCGAGCTGCTCCTTGCCAGACAGGCGAGACTGTATCTCGAGCAGGAAGACAAGAATGTTGCCGCCAGGATCATGGATCGTCTGCGAAATAAGACCATGCAAGCCCCTTCAGCACGGCCTTCTGAACGAAAAACCATCGGTGTTGTAGTTCCCCTGAGCGGCAAATGGGAATCAGTTGGTCAGAAGGTCCTCAACGGGGTAGAGTTTGCATCACGGGTATTCAGCAAGGACAACACACCCAATGTTGAATATATCATTCGGGATTACGGTAGTGATGAGAGCGCAATTGCCGGCATCATCGAAGAGCTCGACAGAGAACATAATGTAATCTCGATCATCGGACCCATTGGCGAAGCCGCCGGGGGAATCTCCTGCAGCGAGACGCAAGCCAGGGAGATTCCTTCTTTCATGTTCACCCGGGGCGATATTGTCTCAAGTGAAGAGTCCTACTGCTTCAGGAATTTTGTCTCTGTCGACATACAGGTGGCAACCCTCCTGCAAGTTGCCAGCGATTTGAACATCACCAGATTTGCAATACTCGCTCCCACCGACCACTTCGGGAACATCTTCACCGACCTGTTTATAAAAAAAGCCCCTGATTACGGCATAGAAATAATCCGGCAGGTGGAGTACTCGCCGAAACTGGTGGATTTCAAGGAAGCAGTCAGCAAATTGATAGCCGATATCCCCAAGGAAATTCCCGAGGAGAACCAAGATGAGACAACTGCAGAGGAGACGACCGAGATCGTGATCGAGCCGGATTTTGATGCCCTGCTCATCCCGGACACAGCCATCAATGCTGCTATGGTAGCATCATACCTGCCGTATTTTGGTATTGAAGGTGTTCGCCTCTTCGGGCCCACCCTGTGGGATACCCCCGACTTCATCCGGGTCGGCGGCAAGTATGT
>CAYRCP010000512.1:0-1991 GCA_964422755.1 uncultured Bacteriovoracaceae bacterium
CCACTATCGGCGGGGTCGACGTTGCATATGCAATATCAAAGGGCAAAGCCTGCTGTGTTATCAGCATCTTTTCGTATCCCGACATGGAATTACAGTCGAACACCTGCTTTTCCGGAGATATCTGTTTTCCGTACATTCCGGGATTATTCACCTTCAGAGAAGGACCCCTCATCCAGAAGGCTTATGAAAGACTGGAGACCGTGCCTGACCTGCTCATCTTTGACGGCCAGGGTATCTGTCATCCGAGAGGGATCGGCATAGCAACCCACATGGGCATTTATCTCGATATTCCGTCCATCGGCTGCGCAAAAAGTCATCTTTTCGGGACATACGATGAGCCGGGTCCTGTAAGGGGTAACAGATCACCTGTCTATTCAGGACGCGATATCATCGGGTGCGTTTTGAGAACAAGAGATTTCACCAGGCCTGTTTTTGTATCACAAGGACACGGGGTCAGTCTCGAAACATCTATCACTGTGTGCCTTGCGTGCTGTCTGGGATATAGGATTCCAGAACCGGTCCGTATGGCCCATATGGTGGCAAATAAAAGTATCTAGCGGATAATACAGCTCTTCACGAGCGTATCCAGATGCCTTTTCAGCTCGGTTAATTCTTCTTTTGTAAAACCGCTCTCGCCAATAAAGGCATCATCAACATGCTTTGACGGCACAAAGTTCTGCAGGGCATACCTTCTTGCGCCTTTTATCATATGCCCGATGGTAAGGACGTCCTCCGGATTAATAAGGGACCTCACCAGGGTTGTTCTGAATTCATAAGAGGACTGAGCATTCATTATCAGGTCTATGCTCGATTTGATGTCATCAGTATTCACGTGGGTGCGAGTGACGGTATCATACAACGCATACGGCGCCTTTATATCCATTGCTATGTAGTCCACAATGCCTCTTTCTATTGCCTTTAAGAGCATAACAGGGTTTGTCCCGTTTGTATCGAGCTTGATGAGATACCCCATGTCTTTGATCGATTTCATGAAATCGATCAAATCGGCATGGATCATCGGTTCTCCGCCGGTAATCACAACAGCGTCGAGCTGACCGACGCGTTTTTTCAGAAAAGCCATGACCTCATCTTCTCCCAGTGGAGCCAGAAATCTCTTTGGGTCCACAAGTTCAGGATTATGACAGTAAGGGCAGGCAAAGTTGCACCCCAGCGTGAAGATAATCGCGCTGATTTTACCGGGGTAGTCGATAAAAGATGTCTTTTGTATCTGTCCGATTTTCATGAGTGACCAGATGTGTACCACACAACAAGACGTATTAGATACAGAAACTTCTAGTCAAACAGTGGTTAACTCCTGTAATATAGATACTGCACAATAGATACGTGCTGAGAACAAATACACAGGGCTATACAAAATGATTTATTCAGCGCCATTACACTTGCTCCTGTAACCGGAGAAAGATGACCAACACGAGGAGGTAATACACTGCCATGAGCAATGGAAGAATACTGATAATGGATGATGAGGAAATCATACAGGACGTATTGAGCAATATGCTTGATTTTCTTGGGTATGAAACCGAGGTAGCAATCGACGGTGCCCAGGCTATAGAAAAATATACACAGGCAGCACAATCAGGTACGTCCTTTGATATAATTATTATGGACCTGACCATTCCAGGGGGCCTCGGGGGTAAGGAAACTATCCGGGACCTTCTTAAGCTGGATCCTGAAGTAAAAGCAATCGTATCGAGTGGTTATTCCACTGATCCCGTTGTCATGAACTATGCGGAATACGGATTCAAAGGAGTCATCAACAAACCTTTTAAGATTGATGAACTCAAAACGATTCTACTCGAACTGGTATAAGAAGGGCTTTCCTTGTTCGTGCAGGGACGACTGTCATAACAATCCCTGCGGCAAGTGTTCGAGCAGCAAAATATCGAAAATCAAACAGCTGCAACGCACAAAAATAACTGAATGACTCTGGGGCCGTACATCGCGTCCCTTCTCCGCTTCTCTTACAGCTT
>CAYRCP010000513.1:0-1989 GCA_964422755.1 uncultured Bacteriovoracaceae bacterium
CTGGTGCCTGGAGAGAATCCACAGGTAGGACCTGCTGTTGCCGCAGACGAGCGCGTAGGAGTAATTGCGCTCATCGAGTTCAACAATATTGTAGCCGCCATAGAATGGTCCGAAGAATGAAACATTCAATCGGCCCAGGTCGGGTTCGGATACGAAATGAGCTCGTCCCTGAGCCTCCTTCCACCTGTCTTTTCCGGGATCAAATCCCCGGTTCACCACACGCAGGCTGCCATCGGTGTTCAGCGTGTAGGTTGCCGTGACATTGATGAGGCCTCTTTCGAAAGAGTGATCAAGTCTTGCAATCTCATACCAGGTGCCGAGAAAGCGGTGCACGTCGAATCCCTGTACCGCCATGACCCCTTCAGGGATCTGAGCACAGCCGCACGCGATAAACACAAGCAGGCATAGAGCCTTTTTCATGGAGATTCCTTGTGGTCCGACTTTTTTTGCAAGCTAACATGCCCTTATTTTTATAGGGATCGGACCAACTTAATTTATTAATATATTATGTTCCCAAGAAATGTGATTTCAAGCCCGTGAATATACTTATGGGGGCAATCAGACTCGACCATGAATGGACATCTTGAGTCCTAGAACAACTCATTGTAATCGTGACATAATTTTATCAGGCATACAATGGGGGGGCTGTAAGGGCATGAATACCGTCTCTTCATGATTTATATCATGGTTGATTCGATCACGTAATCCCCGTAGTCCTTGAACACAATATCTTGCAAAGTATATTGTATGGTAGGGGTAAACAAATCTCAGTTGGGAATTATCCATGCCGCGAGGGTGGACCCACAGGGCGTATACCGGGTGTTTTGTATTATGGCAAAGATGTTATGACGACGGTAACCATTGATGAGGATGCAGTATGAATCAAAAACAATCCCTGCGCACATATCTCATTGTTCTGGCCACAATAACCTCCATCATCATTCTCCTGGTCATATCACTGTTCCAGATTCACTGGACCAATACCTTTGTGATCGATCAGGCAACAAGACAGATTCGTCAGGACATCAACTCCGTGTGGCAGATACTTGATGATCATAGAGAACGTGTCGTCACGATTGCCGATTTTTTGGCTGAGAGTCCCGGGTTTGAACAGGTGAGTCAGGATGCTCCGGCAGCCTCCCGACGGATTCTTGGGAACTATCAGGCACGGTGGGATCTCGATCTGGTTGACGTAATTGAAATATCAGACAAGACACCCCTGGCGTTGACACATACCGGGGAGTCCATTGCCCGCCGGTTTTTTCCTCAGGGTATCGAAGAGCCCTTGTCCGGCTACGTACGGGTTCCCGCTGAGGTTATAGCTGCTGAGAGTGAGCTTTTCACGAAGTGTTGCCGGGTAGATGGAAAGATTGTGGATGGGATGTTCATTATAGGGGCACATCCGCTGCCTTCATCCGGCGGCGGCCCGAACCGCATTGTGCTGGTGGTTGAGGGGCTCAATAATGCCACGGCGCTGGTTGAGGCGATTCAGACAAGCCTCTTTAAAGATGCATTCTATAAGGGCAAACGTGTCGGCACGTTTACGATCTTTTCCGGTCCGCTCCGGGTTGCTACAAGTGTGCTCCTGGACAATGGGAGCAGGGCGGTGGGAACAAAGGTTTCCCGTGAGGTGGAGGATCAGGTGCTGGGAAAAGGCATCCCCTGGACCGGGAGGGCAAGGGTTTTGGATTCCTGGTATTTATCGAGATATGAACCGGTCCGGGATCTGTCGGACACCATCATCGGCATGCTCTATGTGGGTGAACTGGAGCAGATATATATTGACCGGAAATATGTATCGCTGCTTATCAGCACCGGTACGGTGCTGATGGTGCTTGTGCTCGCTTCGCTGATTGCTCTGTACATGGTGCGCCAGGCCCATCGGCTTGATAGAGAAAAAAAGAAGGTGCGTTTCGATTTTATCAGTGTGCTCGGGCATGAACTCAAGGCGCCGCTGAACGCTGTCGATGGATATCTCGATCTCATGGT
>CAYRCP010000514.1:0-1989 GCA_964422755.1 uncultured Bacteriovoracaceae bacterium
AAGCATGGGCGCGGTGGGCAGTGGCAAAGGCGTCGTTCACGAAGCAATCACCAAGCTGTGCAAGCTGCTGTGCAAATTCAGGGTGATTTTTCTCCTCACCGATATGGAAGCGGAGATTCTCGAGGAGAAGTACTTCTCCGGGCTTTAATTGGTCTACCAGAGCCTGGACCTCACTGCCGACACAATCAGGTGCCATATTTACACTTGTGCCCAACAGCTCGGAGAGTCTCCGTGCTGCCGGCAGCAGGCTTTTGCCTTTTAATACCTGGCCTTTGGGCCGTCCCATGTGGGACATGAGAATGACTTTTGCCCCCTGTTCCACAGCGTACTGTGCAGTGGGAAGGGCCGCTTTTATACGCGCGTCATCGGTAATGTTGCCGTTTTCATCGAGTGGTACGTTGAAATCAACCCTGATAAGTACTCTCTTTGCTTTTAAGTCCAAATCCTTGATGGACTTTATACCCATAATTCCCTCCTTCTTTGGTATGTGTTATTGGTGATACCATCACGCAGTTACGTAAGAAAAAAGGGCATAATCTGCGATACAATGCCTTTTGTCAAAATCGAACCCTTTACAGAAGGCTCAATCTTCATTTAAATATGTTTTTGTATATTATTAAGTTGGAATATCTGTCAATGGGATTTCATGATGAATAGTAACAGGCAAATGGGCTCGAAAATGATTGACTCACTAGGAGAGCGGTTCCGCCGCCTCATCTGTACGCTTATACGCGGAAATGAGAAAAGGGCGCGCCGCCTGGCAGAGATTACCGCGAGAGAGATTCCGTCTTCAGGTCAGGAGGTAGTGATCCAGACCCTCATCGAGGAAATGGCCCAATCCCAGGCAATAAAGAATTCGCTGATCAACTCGCCTTCGATTGTCCCGGGACTCGGTACAGTCCTGTCTTTCTGGCTCGTGGGTATAGAAGACTTTTTTCTGCTTGATCAGAGTGTCACGCTTATCCTCGCCCTGTGTATCTTAAGCGGAATTGATCCGGAAGATAAGCACCTGACGGAAGATTTTATCATGCAGATCATTGGTGAGGTCTACGGGATCACCAACGGGGCACAGGATAAAGATGTCCATTCCATCAGCAGGGATTTTATGACCAGGAAGCTTCCGCAAAAGTATGTCGATATCGGGGTGAACCGGGGGGTGCGTAAAATCGTGCACCGCGTGCTGCCGTTCAAAAGGCGTTCGCGCCTTCTACCCGTGGGGATCGGTCTTATGATGTCGGCATACCATGCCTATAGCACGATTGTTAAGGTGGGCAGTTTATCACTCAAGAAGATGAGCCGTCTCAGGCAGGAAGCTTAAAGCTGCCCAGTCGTTTTCCTCAAGCTTGCTGGGGTGATGCGCAGAAACGAACAGCCCCCGCACCCCAAGGGTATTTCTTTCAGGGCACCTGCACCCTGAACAGCGTTAAAATGAGCGTGCCCGGGATCAGAGCCTGTAGAGCTCTTTGTCCCAGAGTTTTACCCAGTTTCTTTTGAGGACCTCGGTTGCTTCCTTGGGATTGTCCACATTGATAATAATGATAGGGTTGCTTGCCCTGCCGATGTAGGGATACATGGTAATGACATTAATGTTGGCATCACGCAGAGGCCGAAGCACTGCGTTCATGCCGCCGGGATGATCAGGCATCTCAACTGCAAGGACATCGCTCTCAATGTATTCGATTTTTTCGGTGCTCAGGGCATTCTTTGCTTTTTTGGGATCATCAACGACGATACATATTGATGATATATCAGTGGATTCCTGTCCAACCGATATGGCTCGTATATTGACGCCGTGTTTCCCGAGGACATCACCGAGATACGAGAGTTTACCCGATACATTTGCAGCTTCAAGACGAAGTTGTTTGATGGCCATTGCCTAGTTCTCCTTCGCAAAAAAATTACAACCTATAGATAACGCTTCAATATTCTTATCTTTAAACCGGGCTTTTGCCTTTCCCAGCATCTTTTCCATATTGTCGATAATGGTGG
>CAYRCP010000515.1:0-1988 GCA_964422755.1 uncultured Bacteriovoracaceae bacterium
ATGCGTCCACGATGAACGTTCTTGAGCTCCATGGCCCATGCGAGCTTTTCCGCATCGATACCATCTTTATCATAGATCGTTCCGTTTGAATCGGAAAGGCTGACCACTTTTGCGCCGAACTGGTTGAGCTTTTCCACGGTGAACTGGGCAACATTGCCCGATCCCGATACGGTACAGACCTTGCCTTCAAGGGTCTCCCCCCGGGTCTTGAGCATTTCCTGGGCAAAGTAGACAGCACCGTAGCCGGTTGCCTCGGGACGGATCAGCGAGCCGCCGTAGCACAGAGCCTTGCCCGTCAGCACTGCGGTGAATTCATTTTTAAGCCGCTTATACTGGCCGAAGAGATAGCCGATCTCCCGTCCGCCCACACCGATATCCCCTGCAGGGACATCGGTATTGTGTCCGATGTGACGGAAAAGCTCTGTCATGAACGACTGACAGAATCTCATTACTTCGGAATCGGATTTTCCCTTGGGATCGAAATCGGAACCGCCTTTTCCTCCGCCCATAGGCAGGGTGGTAAGGGAATTTTTAAAGATCTGTTCAAAACCTAAGAATTTTAAAATATCGAGATTAACACTGGGATGAAAGCGCAGCCCCCCCTTATACGGTCCGATTGCACTGCTGAATTCAATCCGGTACCCTCTGTTTACCTGCACCTTCCCCTTGTCATCCTGCCAGGGAACTCTGAATATGATAACTCTCTCCGGCTCGGTTATTCTTTCGAGCAGATTGGCTTCACGATACCTCTTATTTCTTTCAAGTACGGGCCTGAGTGAATCCAGGACCTCGGTTACTGACTGTAGGAAAGCCGGCTGATTGGGATTTTTCTCCTTCACCGTCTCTAGCGCTTTGTTGACAATTGGCATGTGGATCTCCTTTCTAATTTCCTCGTTGTTTATTGTTTATTGTTTATTCTTTAGTATACTCACGGAAAATATGTGAGAATGACTTCAGATCCTTGTAATCCATCACCGTGGACATGGCGAAGTTTTCGGTTTCTATCCCTACTTCCCGGGCCGCGGCAATGGGATTCAGACCGCCGACTAACACGATGCCTACCTTGGTCACATCCACAGGCACCTGGCATACCGGTTCTCCCATCTTGCCCATGCAGAGCGTGCCCTGTATTCCCACCTTGCTGAGCTTGTCCACAATCTCATCGACACCCTCCCGGCAGATACCTGCAGTCTCTCTGAAATTGGCGAGAATTTTACCTTCTCCCTTGGATATTACATCCCTGACAGCGGTCATCTTTGCGCTGATAAAGGCCTCCGAAGGATCAAGGGACGTGCCGGAATAGTGAATGAGCTCCACAAATCGCATCGGCTTCTTGTCCTGCATCTGCAGAATACCGCCGAACTGAGAGTCCATGGGAATACCACGTTTTAACAAGACACCATTGAATACGATGCTGCATACCGTAGCAAAACCCACAGAGCCCTGCGGCACATTCATGTCACCGAGAAATTGGCCTTCTTTTGCAACACAGGCGAGTTCGCTCACACACAGTCCGTCATCAAAGGCATCTTTCATGGCAGAAAGGGCGTCAGGAAATATCTTTTTCGGGAAAATAGACACATTGACCGGGACCTGGCCTGTTTCATTGTCGATATCAAAGGTTGTCTTGTACGAGAGAATCTCGATGCGGGAGATTGCATATCCCACTTTATCCTGCACTCGCGCGTTCCTGAGCTCCTCGATGCCCCTCTCCGTGATGATCCTGCCATCACGTCTCCCCACAAGGTCGGTAAGCCCCCGCTGGTCCATAAACTGAAGATGATAGCGTACCGCCCGTTCGCTCAGACTGACACCATATTCCTTCATCTTCCTGGCGATCAACCGTGCACCCAAGGGCTGACCGGACTGGTTCAGTATCCTCAAAATTACAATACTTTTTCTCTCAATCTCTTCATATGCAAACATAACAATCCTTTAATCGTGGGTTATCGGCAACCTTTTTCCGTATTTTCATACAAAAACTCTCC
>CAYRCP010000516.1:0-1987 GCA_964422755.1 uncultured Bacteriovoracaceae bacterium
ACAGCAAAGGAGAAGGCACAATGAAGACAACAAAGAGCAGGATAGCGGTACCGTTGATGGTTCTTTTCGTAATGATCGCAGCACAGGGAATCTGCCTGGCAGATACAACGGGGGCATGGCATTCCAGCATCATAAGAGGCAAGGTGGTATCCGTTGATCAGGCTGCCCGTGAGATCACGCTGAAGGACGGGCTCGGTAACACCATTACCTTTGCCGTTGATCCAAAGGTCGAACAGCTCGATGCCATTGCCGTGGGAGACAGGGTAACCGGACATTATGGCGTTGCCTATGCAACGGATTTCCGCCAGCCCACAGCCCAGGAAAAGGAGACCCCGTTCGTGGCTCTCGGAGAGACCGATGCAGCGCTTGAAGATGCCACGCCGGGCACAAGAGTAAAAGTGTTCAGGGACGTGATGAGCGTCAAGGGTGTAGACACCAACGTGGGGATGATTTTCGTGAAGAATTCACAGGGCAAGCCGCTGACGGTATTTGATGGAAATTTACTGGACAAGGCAAAGGTCTATAGCACGGTAATCGCCACCTATACAGAACCACTGCTCGTGTCTATCGAAAAGTGATAGTGACCGGGCCGGAAATGGAGCCCGCTGCAGGTCAGCGGGCTCCATTTCAAGGGAATGTGCCGCCGAGTGTGAAACAAAACAAGATATAATTGGACGATTATCACGCACAGGAAACAGACAAGTTGTTTCACAAGGAAAAAAACCGTGCTTGTTTTATTTCTGGGAATGATACTGACATTCGGATATGCATTCGGCGCATCTGTTCCTGATCTTTTCTGGGCAGGCGAGACTTCAATACCGCTGTCCCCTTGTTCTTCAAATCGTTAACCTGTCGTAACTGTTCTGGACACTCCTCCACCTCAGTAGTTACAAACTGTCTTCCCCGGAAATTCAATCACTGCTTTGATAAACCACACCAGGTATGATAGGAAGGGCGCATGAATACACAATTGATCATCACACACCCCGGCAGTGCGCATTTTGACGAGATGACGGCCGTCAGTATGATTCTGGCAATGCATCCCGATGCCGGGTTCAGGATCGAACGGCGTGAGCCATCGCAGGCGGAACTGGACGATCCCCGGGTGTGGGTGGTGGATGTCGGTGACCGGCATGAGCCGGACAAGCGCAATTTTGACCATCATCAGTCCCTTGACTGCCCGGCCGGGTTTGTCCTGGTGGCTGATTATCTGGGGCTTTTAGAAACCATGTCCGTGCTGCCCTGGTGGCAGTTCAAGGACAGCGTGGACCGCTTCGGTCCGGTGAAGAGTTCGGAACTATTTGATGCCGGTGATGTTCTGGTAAACCGCAGCCCGATAGAAGACTGGATGACCAGCCTCTTTGCCGCGGATGCTCAAGCGTGCCTGCCTCTGCTCAAAACGTACGGTGTATCTATCATCGAACACGCCCGCATGCTCAAAAGCCAGATAGATTTCTGGAAAACCTGCCGCAGGATGGTAATCGAGGGTGTGCCCGTCATGATCGGAGAGACGAATGAGTCTGCAGGGCTGGAGGAATTCCGCCGTCTGGATGAGAACCCCCCGGACGTGGTCCTTTCCCTGGACCGCCGCGGCGGGGGCTGGCGACTCTTCCGCTTCGAAGGTGCCCCGGTGGACTTTTCCCTGATAGCAGACTATCCGCAGATCGCCTTTGCCCACAAGAGCGGATTCATGGCCAAGACCAAAGGACGTATGCCCATCAACGATGTTATCGACCTGGTGAGCAGCGCGGTCACCGGCCCCGAACAGCAGAGCTGATCCTCTCTCACGAAGAAAGAGTGCCGGCCTGACAAAAAGGTTTAACGTGGGAATTGCGAGCCGGCGAATCGCCGGAGATGATCGTCGAATTATATCCGATATGAACCATACAATAAGCCGAATAAGTTCATGTAGTTGCTTGGTTGATTTATTAGGAGCAAAGCGAAGCAATCTCGTAAAATATAACTTCCAGATAATATTATATTAATT
>CAYRCP010000517.1:0-1984 GCA_964422755.1 uncultured Bacteriovoracaceae bacterium
ATGGCAGACCGGGTGATCTTTATGGACGAAGGCAGGTTCATCTTCGAGGGGGATTCGCAGGATGTATTCTCCGACCGCATGGACAACCCCAGGGTAAAGGCGTTTCTCGACAAGGTACTCTAGCCATGCCTGGAGGAACAATCCGCATCGATGCGCCGCATCAGATTATCGCCATAGGTGATTCACTCACAGCAGGATCACAGCCGGGGATTACCGAATATGCCCCGTATGCCGAAGCCGGTTCGTGGAAACTCCTTCCGACATCGTATCCCTACCATCTGGGAGAGATGATTTCTGAGAATGCAGGGCCGGAACTGATCCGCAATCTGGGCAGGGGAGGGAGCACAACAAGGGACTGGCTTGTCGGCATGACCTGGGAAAAGGACGGTGTCAAGGACTTTCCCCTGAACGGCGCGCCCTTAGATGAGATCCTGGCGTCACAGGAAACCATGAAGCTCTGCCTTATGATGCTGGGCACCAATGATGTCTGCCAGTCAATGGTTCCTGATTGGATTTCACGACTGCAAAAGGGTGTCCTCGGTTATGAGGACGATGATTTCATCACCCTGCGGGAGAACATGATCGCCACGCTCATGAAACTAGGTGAAAAGGGCATCACCACCTATCTGGCAAAGATCCCACCCATTCTCTATCGAGGAGGCTTAGCGCTCGCCCAGATAGACCGGCTTCTGTTTTTTACAAAGGCTGCACAGAATAAGTTCGACAGATATACGAGAATGGTCAATGCCCGCATCGATGAGATACTGGCTTCATACCCGCGTCTTGCACGAAGAGGACCTGATTTCTATACCTTGTTTAAAGACCGTGACGACATCTGGTTCAAGGACCGGCTCCACCTCAATGACACCGGCTACCGCCTGATGGCCCGGGCCTGGGCAGATGTGCTGAAGGGTGACGGGGTTGAGATCGAAGTTTGAACAAGGAAGATCGAGATCCAAGGCACAAAGAGAAAATCTCACGGTTGTTCGAGATCTCAGGCACAGAGGCACAGAGTAACAAAGGCACAAAGTTATTTTGCAAGACTTTGGGCTCATGACTTCAGAGACAAAAAGACAAAGGCATAAAGTCTTCTCGACAATTGCGAAATAAAAAACGTCTCTATTCTTTGACCCAGCGCCTGATGCCTGACGCCAAGCGCCTAGTATCCTGAGCTATCTTGCCAAAAAAAACTTTGTGCCTCGGATCTCGAGCATACCTGCTCAAAAAAGACTCTGTGCCTTTGTGCCTGGGGTCCTGAGCTATCTTGCTCGTATTAATCTTTGTGCCTAGGACCCCGAACTCCCTTGCATTTCTACATCACCGACATGATCTTGGTGAGCCTGGTGAGGATGATCGGGTGGAGCAGCATCCCCTTTATCTTGAGTTCTCCCCTGAGGAGCTGTTTGATCACGGTCATGCCTGCTTCGTCGAAGTAGTAGGGCAGGCCGAATTTGATGCTGATGGAATTGAGCCCGATGATCTTGTCGGAGTCGGTCTGGATGATGATATCCGGCTTTCCCACGATGCCCTGTTCCAGCCGTACCTTGCCCCCTGAAAAGATAAGGGTCACTATCGCCTCGATATCCTTCAGGTCAATGGCGACAACACCGAAGATCTTGTTGAAGGTTGCCATCTTGTGAGGGTTCTGCTCAAGGTTCGATCCAAGGAGTTCAGCCAGGATGTAAGAGAAAGGCACCTCACTCGCATTGTTGACAACTATACCTTCAGCCATAGTTATTTCCTCCTTGATATCAGTAAGTTGTGGATATTTTCGAGGTCCCAGAACAACGACCCCGCATACTTATCAAAAAGGCTCAAGTGTCCAGCCATACTCCTTGTGCCTTTCCTAATTTTTTTCAATACACGATCACCGCAGAGGCGCAGAGGACGCAGAGAAAAAAAAGTTATATTTACCGGGAGATACCGGTAAATATAAGACTTCTGTTTATGTTTCTCCGCAATCCGCAATGTTTCCCCCGCGCCC
>CAYRCP010000518.1:0-1981 GCA_964422755.1 uncultured Bacteriovoracaceae bacterium
TTAAACCATTTTACTGTTCCTGTAGCCATGAATATACCTCCGTTTTTCGGCTCCTTCCCAGTAAAGGTACGAAGCCCTTGCTGCTGATTTCTGGAAAACCGTATTACCAGGAACCTGAGGAAAACTTACAGAGGGTTTTACCGCGGGTCTGCATGATAATTTCGTATTCCATTAATTCCAAAATATAATGGTTAAATTGAGCTCTGTCAAGAAATAAGAATGAGATAACTCCCTATTCTTTCGTATGAATCACAACTATTTACCAGAAGCATGGAATCGGTTCACATATAGCCATTGAACAAAGATACGATACCTTATATGAAGACAAAAGCAACCACACCCCGTGCACGGCAAAAGCCCTAGGGAGAGGAGAGAATATGAAAGCGATAGCCGGCCTAGCGCCTGAAGCACTATGGCGATATTTCCATGAGATATCACAGATACCCCGAGAGTCGGGAAACGAGCTGAAATTGCGTGAGTATCTCATCAGTACAGCTGAAAAATGCTCGTTGCCGCACCGCGTAGATGCGGCAGGCAATGTGCTCGTCATCAAAGAAGGCGTATCCGGTTCAGAAAAAGTCATCCTCCAGTCCCATATGGACATGGTCTGTGAAAAGACCCCCCAGAGTGTACACGATTTCAACACCGACCCCATCAGGCTCGTTCGTGAAGGCGGATGGATAAAGGCTGATGGAACCACACTGGGGGCCGATAACGGGATCGGCCTGGCTGCCATGCTCGCCATCATGGAAGAACCATCGCTTGTGCACCCGAACCTGGAGCTGCTCTTTACCGTTGAAGAAGAAACAGGCCTCACCGGGGCAGGCATGATCAGCCAAGAATTTATCTCCGGCAGGACTTTGATCAATCTCGATTCCGAGGATGACGGCATCTTTTATATCGGCTGCGCCGGTGGCAGAGATACGGATATCACCCTGGAACTTTCCCGCACAGATCCTCCTGACGGGTATGTCCCGGTTTCCATAAGGATAACCGGCCTTGGAGGCGGACATTCAGGCACTGATATCAACAAAGGTCGGGGAAATGCCATAAAACTGTTGAACAGGTTCATCAAGGGCACCGTGAAATCCATCCCGATGCATCTTGCAACCATTGAAGGAGGATCCCGACACAATGTGATCCCCAGAGATGCCCAGGCAGTGGTCTATCTCGACGATCGATCCGTCCCTGCCCTAAGAAGTGCTGCGTCCCGCTGGAACTCAACCTTTGCCCAGGAACTGCAGGGGATCGACGAGCAGGTCTTGATCGAGGTCCTCCCGCAAGACGCGGCACAACCCAGCGTTATCGCCCCTGAAGACACCGCAAGGATACTCACCCTCATCTCAATCCTTCCCCATGGCGTGCTCAACATGAACGAGTCCATGGACAATCTGGTTATCACCTCAACCAACCTTGCTGTCTGTTCGGCAAAAGAACGTGCACTTGAGGTGAAAACCAACCAGCGCAGTATATACACAACAGGCATTGAGGATGCCTCTGACATAATACAATCCATCGGACTGGTTATGGGTGCCCGGGTCTCCGTCTCTGAGGATTATCCCGCCTGGAGGCCCGACTTTAACTCCCGGCTCCTTGCCAGGGCAAAACCTGTATACGAATCGCTCTTTGGAGAGGCACCCCTGGTAAAGGTTATCCATGCAGGCCTGGAATGCGGCGTGATCGGGGAGAGGATACCGGGCATCGATATGATCTCACTGGGCCCCACCGTTAAACATGCACATTCGCCTTCCGAGATGGTGGACATCGAAACCGTGGAGAAGATGTGGGAGTTTATCACAGCTCTTCTTGAGGATCTTTCGCGATCATGAACATGCGAAATCACCCATCCCTGGTTGTCTCCCGGCAAAAGCCTCTATATATTATTGACACTGGGAAGTCCATTTGTTAAAAGTGCAGCGAACTTGTAATTATACCTTAGGGGGACGTTTTGAAGATATTAGTCAGTGATAATTTATCTGCA
>CAYRCP010000519.1:0-1980 GCA_964422755.1 uncultured Bacteriovoracaceae bacterium
TCGCACGATGCACCATGTTCTCAGCCGTTCCGTAGGCACAGGGGATCGTGCCAAGTTCGGCATCGCTCCAATCACAGTCCACCGCAAACACCTCCCCGGCGGGCACTTTCACGAATTGGGCGAAGGCCCCGTCGAAATCAGAGCCCATCCAGATATTTTCCATGGATTCAAATCCTGCCGAACGCATGCACGAACGCACCAGTACGCGCGCGCCGATGGTGCTTTTATCCCCGCCAGGGGCAACGGCAACAATACGACCGCAGCAATCCGTACCCTGGATGAAGGGAAACGGCGTCGCCTCGTTCCACCCTCCGTCTGCCTTTGCTGTCGCTTTCTTTTCCTCCGCACTTGCCGCTTCCTCTGTACCTTTTGTAACACTCGAGGAGTACCAGCCAACGCGAGTATTGATTTCGGTATTATTAACGCCTGCCGCAAGGACGTGCACCAGTACCTCGCCCGGCGCCAGGCTCGGAAGGGGCACCTCTCGGTAAACGAGCTTGTCATAGCCGCCATTGCCTGTGGTGACAACAGCCTTCATGGTTTGTTTACAGTTTGTTATATCATACCGGTCTTTTGGGGTAACCGTATCGCTCTCAGTTTTCATGCCCAACCTCCCTTTCATTTCTAAGATAGGGTGTATCCATTGTCGCCAGTCACACTAATATTTCAACAGGATCATGTCAATTGCCACGACCTGTCACCTCTTCTTCTCTGCCACCTTTTCTTTTATACTCAGGCGGAGAACATTCTACCATTTAAAATATATCTTGCCTTTTGTTGAAATATAAGTATCTTATTATAAATCTATTGTAATGTAATTTTGAATGAAATTATGAAAACACTCACTATAGTACCGGATAAAGCTGCACACAGGCAATTGACTCTTTATGAGCAGGTCTGCTCCGTGTTGCGGATCAAACACTATTCCGCGCGCACTGAGCAGGCTTACAGCGCGTGGATCAAGCGCTTTGTGCTGTTTCATAACAGAAAAGACCCGCGGGTTTTCGGCAGCGACGAGATCGAAGAATTCCTCACCTACCTTGCCGAGCGCCGCAAACTCTCTGCATCGACCATAAACCAGGCCTTCCATGCAATCATGTTTCTGTACAGCGACGTGCTGGGCATGCCGGTATATGAGCCGGAAAATGCCCTGCGGGCAAAAAAACCGGTGAGGCTCCCCGTGGTTTTCTCACACGATGAAGCCGGGAGCGTCCTCGCTTCTTTGTCAGGCATGTATCAGCTCATGGCCAAACTGCTCTACGGCAGCGGGCTTCGCCTGGCGGAATGCGTGACCCTGAGAGTAAAGGATATCGACTTCAAGGGGAAGAAAATCGTGGTGCGAGGCGCAGCCGGGCACAAAGACCGGATAACCCTGCTGCCCCAGAGTGTTGTCCGGCCGTTAAAAGAACACATCGAGAGGATAAAGATCCTTCATGAAAGCGATATCAGGAGCGGATACGGCAGCGTTTATCTCCCCGATTCTTTGCTGAGAAAACAGCCGCAGGCGAGCAGGGAATGGGCCTGGCAGTATGTGTTCCAGGCAGCCACATTGTCCGAAGACCCCCAGTCCGGCCTGATCGTGCGTCACCATGTCCACAAAAACAGCCTGCAAAAGGCCGTGAAACAGGCGATCACGCTCTCAGGCATCGATAAGCCCGCAGGGTGCCAGACCTTCAGACACAGCTTTGCCCTGCGTCTTGTGGAAGCAGGCCATGATATCAGGACCGTGAAGGAACTGCTCGGCCACAAGGATATAAATACCACCATGGTCTACACCCATCTTGCCGAGGAAAACACGACACCACTCACCAGCCCGGTGGATGAATAGGAACCAGGAAAGAGTGAGCAGTCAGGCTGAAGCTATTTAGGCTGACTACTGTTAGTAAAGGATAAATGGCGGTAGACTAGATGAAGGGATTTGGCAATGCTTTTGATCGCATTCCTAACAGCACCCCAAGGGCATTTCTTTCAGGGCACCTA
>CAYRCP010000520.1:0-1973 GCA_964422755.1 uncultured Bacteriovoracaceae bacterium
GTTGATTATATGCATTGGCCGGATGTCACATCCGGCCAATGTTCAAAAATACAATTTCATACTCCCCGGGCAGGAATAAGGCGGATGATGCCTTCTCAACAGCACCAACGGTAATCACATATCTTGTGTCCCTGCGCAGTTTTATTGTTGTCCCCGATTGAACGGGGATCTCCTTTATCTCGCCATCTTCAATTTCAAGGATTGACGGAGTGTGGGAGTGCCCTCTGAACAGGATATCGAAGGGAAAAGGATTCTGCTTCATGAGGTGGGGCAGAAAATCCATGATGGGCCTGTGGGTTGCTGCAGGCCACTCGAATGGGGCGGAATGGGCGAAACACAACGGACCCAGGTCGAGAATGTATGGGAGACCGGATAAGTAATCGAGCACTTGGGAAGAAATGTTTTGCACATGGGCATTGTGATGCTCTGAAATGATACTGTACTCATTGTTGCCCAGCACGCCAGGGATATTGTTTTGTTGCAGGATGTTCACCGTATCTTCGGCTGAATGAGGATCCAGGGAGTCGCAGAGATCCCCGAGGTGAATAAGCGTCTTGGCCCCGTGTTGTCTTACTGTCCGGATTGCTCGATGCAGGAGATCATTTTTTCCATGACTGTCTGCAATGAGGCCGATGGGGTTATCCGGTGTGATATCCATGAAGTTGGAATAACGCAAAAGAGATGAGTTTTCAAGGGAGTTCGGGGATCTAGGCACAAAGTAACAAAGGCACATAGGCACAAAGGGGAAAGATTCTGTCAGGGAAGATCTGGATCTTAGGGCTAGAGGGCCAAAGGTCCAAAGGGCCAGAGTGAGAAGATGCGAGCAGGGGGGGTCGGGAACCAAGGCAGAAGGCAGAGTACGACTTTAGGAACATGATCTCAGGCAGGACGAGCCTGTTAGCGCAAGACCCCAGGCAGAAGTGAGAGATTTGGTTCAATTTCACTTTCACTTAAAACCTAAAACCACACTCCTGCCAGCACCAATTCCTAATGAGATAGATTGCGATTAAGTACAACCGCTTGACAGGAGAAAGAATCAGGTTTATTTTAAAGGTTAAAGTGATACTTTAATATAATCTCCAGGACAGGAGGTCTTAAATGTCCGACTATGATGTGGTGGTAATCGGAGCAGGTAACGGAGGGCTCACTTCAGCGCTCACCCTTGCAAAGGCGGGGCGCAAGGTCTTGCTTCTCGAACGACATAACATACCCGGAGGGTGTGCCACGAGTTTTGTGCGCGGCAGGTTCGAGTTTGAGGTGGCACTCCACCAGTTGAGCGGTATGGGGTCTGCCGAGAAACCCGGGCCTCTTCGTTCGATCCTTGCAGAGATGGGGGTCATGGACAAGCTCGAGTTCGTTGAGATAGAAAATCTCTACCGCGTGGTACTTCCCGGTGAGTTTGATATTACCCTGCAGGCACAGCGAGATCAGCTTGTCAGAGAACTCCAGGACAGGTTCCCGAAAGAGCGGGAAGGGATCCCGAAGTTCTTCGATCTTGTGTATGAGTTCAGCATGCAGATGATCCAGGGGCTGTTTTTCCATGACCCTGAGGTATCAAAAGAGAAATACCCGCTGTATTTCAAGTATGCCCTGAAAAACACCCAGGATGTTCTGGACGAGTACTTTGAAGATTTCCTGCTCAAGGCGGTGCTCGGCATATACTGGTCGTATATCGGGGTTCCCCCGAGGGCACTGCCGTTTGGTGAATTTGCCATTATGTTATTTGCCTACATAGAATTCAAGCCCTATCACCTCAAGGGTGGTTCTCAGGCGCTCTCCAATGCCCTGCTCGATGAATATCTCAAGTGCGGCGGCGAGGTGCGGTTTAATTGCGGGGCAAAAAAGATCGTTGTCACTGACGGCAAAGTTGTCGGCGTGACGAATGAAGACGGTGATACGGCAAGCTGTGATTATGTTGTATCAAATGCGAGCACACTGCATACCTACATCGAGCTCATCGACAGAGAGCATGT
>CAYRCP010000521.1:0-1972 GCA_964422755.1 uncultured Bacteriovoracaceae bacterium
CCCAATTCTTCAACCCTGTTTTGAAAGATTGCTGCCATTGAAGTCTCTTGGTAGCCTGCCATTACATTGCCTCCTCTATAAAGTAATTACACGTTGTCCTGACTGCATTACAGTCTACAAACAATAATTGATGTTCTTCAAATTTACCTGGATATATCATTTTGTTGTATAGCATTCAACAGCAATACAGGCATAAAGCCTGCAGTGATCCGGTACATAACCCTGCCCAGCAGTGCAGGAGCCGATAACAAGGTCATGGGTACAACAGATTCTCCATCAGTTTGTATTCAATCTCCTGCACATTGCCCGGTTGTTCTTATAGATGGTTTTGAATTCCCGGAAGAGCTTGTCATAGGTTTTTTTGTTCGCCTTGTTCGGATGGAAAACCCCGGTATACTCCATGAGAGACGGGATATCCTTAAATGCTATCTCGCCGAGGCCCACCGAGGCAATGAACGCTGCGCCGCGGGCATTTGCCTCAAGAGGATCTTTGACCTGCCGGATCTGTCTGCCGAGAACATCGGCAAAGATCTGGCACCACAGATTCGAACGCGCACCCCCGCCGATAATACTCAGGGGGTTCATCTTCCTCTTTATGAACTTCTCCACATAGCCCAGAGACCACCTGGTGTTATAAGCCACGCCTTCTAAAAAAGCCCGCACGATGTGATCAAAGGTGGTGGTCTTTGAGATATTGTACAGCCCCGCCCTGATGGTCGTATCATCCACAGGAGTCCGCTCCCCGTTGAGCCAGGGAGTAAAGATCAGGTTGCAGCTTCCTGCCGGAACGCTTCCGGCGATCTCATCGAGCCCTGCAAAGACATCGCCTGGAGGGTCCTGCCTGGTCACTCCCGAGGTACCGTACATGATATTGTTGACGAGAAAATCCAGACAGCCCCCTGCAATATCCTGCTCGTTGACGCTCTGGTATTTGCCCGGGATAGCGGTGGGAAACGAGGCAATGGAGTGGAACACATCGGTTTTCTTGAACGGGATGACACATTGCACCCACGACGATGTCCCGATGTAGATATGCCCTTCATAATCGCGGACCGCTCCCGAACCGATGCAGGCCGCCTGATGGTCAGGCGAGCCCATGACTACCTTCACATCGAGCCCCAGGCCTATCTCTCGTGCAACCGCAGGAGAAATGGTCCCCAGGACATCGATCGATCTCTTCAGGGGGGGCAGCTTTTCCCTGTCGACCCCGGCCATGCGGATGAGCTCATCGTCATAGCGGATATTGTCGATGTCCCGGATGTCGGTCAACCAGAACAGCTGCATGGAATCGTATGAAGCGGCAAAACAGCCAGTGAGGCGCAGGTTGAGATAATCCTTGCTCGGCAGGAACTTATAGGTCCGCTCATATACCTCGGGATATTCATATCTTGTGAGCAGGACATGGGCAATATCATCCTTGCCCGAGAGCGTGGGCCCACCGGCGGTCCTGGGAAGCCATTTGAGGATTTTGGGCAGTCCGTACCCCATGATGCTGGGAAAGCCCTTCATGAGTTTCTTTACATAGGGAGCCCCGCGGGAATCCATCCAGGTAAGCGAGTTCATGAGGTGATCACCATTTTCATCAACCGCAACCGTGCTGGAGAACGTACTTGAGACGCACACGGCAATAATAGCCGAAGCATCGACGGTCTTCTTTTCAACCAGCCTCTTTGCCGTGATCATAACCCCGTCCCACCAGTGCCGGGGATCCTGCTCCGCCCCCCCGCCGTCGATAAAGATGATCGGCGTGCGGTAAAAATCAGAATCCATAACAGCACCGGTTGTAGAGATGATGGAGGTCTTGATGCCGGAGGTGCCGTGATCAATGGCCAGAATATATTTATTCTTTTTCATATCAATCTCTCCGGAATCCTTTTTCACGGATCAGATATCGAGTTTGGTCACTGCTCCCATGTCATCAACGCTCTCCACGATGACCCCGCCAAAGGAATCGCCGCCCTCTTTTTTCTCA
>CAYRCP010000522.1:0-1969 GCA_964422755.1 uncultured Bacteriovoracaceae bacterium
TCTTCCGCAAAGACTTGTGTGATGTCTGCGGGGAGTGTCTGCACCGCTGCCCGGTAATGCCTCTACCCATTGAAGAGGCCAAAAAAGAGGTGCAGCGCCTGATAGACGGGGAGACATCAAAATATGCCCTGAGCGCCTGCACCACGTGCATGTCCTGCAACATCTACTGCCCACAGGAGGCCAACCCGTACCACCTCATCCAGGAAAGGTGGCATGAAAGGTACAAAAAAGTCGGGGCTCCTGCGCTCTACAAGTTTGTATGCCCCACATATGAACCGAATATATGGCAGCTCCTCAATATATTTCTCACGGACAGGGAAAAAGCATGGCTCGACCAGTGGATGGATTACCAGCCCACAGAAGGTGATGAGGTGATGCTGGTGGGAAACTATCTCCACCTCTTTCCGTTCATCATCGGCGACTCCGCCCTGTTGAATCATTTCAAACCCATAGACAGACTGGATCAATGGGAGGGAGGGGCCTACCTGTACCAGGGAGGGTATCTCGATGTCGTGAAACGAATCGCACAAAGATGTAAAAGCGATTTTGAAACATGGGGCGTAAAGACCGTTATTCCCATGCTCGATGCTGTATACTACATCTTCACACAAACACACCCTTGCGAGATGGGCGTTGATCCTGGTCCTGCATTTGTAAACTTTAACGACTGGCTTATGGAAAAAATCGACTCGGGAATGATATCACTGCCGAAAAAGCTCACGCTTTCTGTCACGGTTCATGACAACTGCTATTCAAAGCCGCTCGGAGATAAATACTGGAATAAGCATCGCGAGATTCTCAAAAAATGCGGCTGCACTATCGTGGAGATGCGGCATAACAGAGAGGATGCCCTGTGCTGCGGATTCGGCAAAGGGGCGTCATGGTCAAGCAATTTCACCCTTCCCTTCGAGATCATTGCCGAAGGGGCAAAGAAATTCAAAGAGGCCGGGGAGACCGGCGCAGATGCACTCGTATCCTACTGTGGAGGGTGCATATACCTGCTCTGGGCGGCGCGGGAACTTCTCGGCAGCAAAATTGACGTCTACCACAGCCTGGAAATCGTGAGAATGGCCATGGGTGAACAGATTCATTATCCTCAGGACCACATCAAACGCGCCTGGGACATAATCGCCATTATCACCTATCAATGGCTGCTTTCAATCGTTCAGAAAAACTTTGTCATCGAGAAGATCACCTTTGATGAAAACAGGGATTCATTCAATCCAAAGAAACACCGGGGGCTTATCCTTATCAGAAGACTACTCGATATCCCTGTTTTTCAAAAATCCTATGCTCGCATGTTTCGTCTTTTGATGCCCTTGTTGAGCAGAAAAAAGCATGCTGCTGTCCAATAGAAAAGACCCTACAGAAAATCCGGCCTCTCAAAAGGTTGTGAGAGGCCGGATGATATAATCAGCTGCCGTCACTGATGGAGGAATGTGCTCCTATACCAGCCCCTGATAAAGCATGGCATCTGCAACCTTGACAAATCCCGCGATGTTCGCGCCGATCACATAGTTGCCGGGGTGCCCATTCTCTGCTGCCGTCTCATAGCAGTTGGTGTGAATGCTCTGCATGATCTGCTGCAGCCGGTTGTCAACCTCTTCGGCCGGCCAGCTCAGCCTCATGCCGTTCTGACTCATCTCGAGACCCGACACTGCAACACCTCCGGCATTGGCAGCCTTGCCCGGGCCGTAGAGGATTTTCTTATTGAGGAACCGCTCGATGCCTGCAGGTACTGTAGGCATGTTTGCTCCTTCGGATACCACGTAGCATCCGTTATTCAGCAAAGTTTCCGCATCCTTGCCGCTGATTTCATTCTGGGTTGCCGACGGGAATGCACAGTCGCAGGGAATACCCCAGGGACGTTTGCCTTCATAGAATTCTACCCCGAACTTCTCTGCATATTCCTTTATGCGTCCACGATGAACGTTCTTGAGCTCCATGGCCCATGCGAGCTTTTCCGCAT
>CAYRCP010000523.1:0-1961 GCA_964422755.1 uncultured Bacteriovoracaceae bacterium
TCTTCTGTGCAGACTTCATCATCGCTCTTTTCGTAGCGGCCATTGATAAAGCGCACTGCCTCCGACGTGGTCAATGAATGTTGGATGAATTCTGTTTTAGCCATGGGTAGGGAATATAACATTAAATTGATGCATGCTCAATCAATCACTTACCCGTGGGAAACCGCGAAAGGAAAACTCGCGCAAAGGCGCCAAGGCGCAAAGAATGACTAAAAAAAGAGAAAGGAAAGATCTATGATTCCTTAGCGTCTTGGCGCCTTGGCGCGAGAATGAAATATTTTTGGACAAGGCCTTTGACGGGACAGGGTTTACTTCCCTTAAGCGGGGCAGTTCATGTGCTGCGGGAATGCTGCCTTGTTACCAGTTCATACAGGCCTATTGCGGCACTGTGTGCGACATTGAGAGAATTAAACGACCCCTGCATGGGGATGTGGGCCATGATATCGATCTCTTTTTCCATCCCGTTTCTGATCCCGCTGTCTTCTCCCCCGAGCACAAGGGCGATTTTATCGTAAGACGGGATAGCGCTTATTGGCTCTTTTCCCGCTGCATCGAGCCCCACGAGCCAGAAGCCGTTTTTCTTCAGTTCTTTTGACGCCATGCGCAGGTTGGTTACCCGTGCGATCTGTGCATGTTCGGTGGCACCGGCAGATGCCTTGACCACGGATGGTGTAATCTGGGCAGACCTGTTCTCCGGGATGATAACCCCTGCTTGTGCAAGGGCATAGGCTGATCTGATGATCGAACCCAAGTTCTGCGGGTCTTCGACGGAATCGAGGAGTATGACGACATCCAATTTTGTAAGGTCTTTGAGGTGGACATACGGGTAGTGCGATACTTTTGCCAGGATTCCCTGATGCGATCTCGTGCCGCTGATCTTGTCCAGCTCACGTTTCTGTAATGTATGGATGGGCACCTTGTGTGCAAGGGCGGCAATGTCATCATAGTGTTCCCGAGACGTCATGATCTCAAAGAATTGTCTGCTGCCGGAGATAAGGGCTTCTTTGACCGGATTTTTGCCATAGATGATTTCCATTTCCTGCTCCTTTATGTTTTCGGTACCCAGCTTACACAATAATGCGTACGTTGTGGAAGAGGAGATATGCCCGGATCGATGACCTCCCACCTGCCTGCAAGACCGGCCTCATGAGCGCAGCTGTGAAAATGAAACATGGCAATACCCAGGTCTATACGCTGCAGGTCCACATCGCCCCAAAAGGCATTGTATCCCCGTGTGCGGCAGAGATAGAAATGGAACATGCCGTCTTTTTTTACAACGCGCCAGGGCTGTTTGTTGACCGCTGACGGGGCGAGCCTGACCATCTCGAGAGGCTGCTCATATTCACCGGCTCTTTGCCGGCTGATCGGCGTGCTGAATGCGTTTTCGAAAAACACTTCGGCGAAGGGTTTTCGGGTTTTTGAACCCGCGCTGAGGAAAAAGAGCGAGTCGATGAGTGAACGCCGGTGGGTGACGTAGCCGACCGGCGTTATGGCCGGGATCATTTCCCCGGGATAAATGCCCATTTTTTCTCCGAAATATGACCGGCTGAACGTCCCTCCGACCCAGCAGGTCCCAAGCCCCAGGGAGGTTATAAACAGGATGAGTGCCTCCATGGTGTACCCGAAGTCTTCGAATGCCATATCCCCCGGGGAGAGTGCCCCTGCAAGGAAATGGCCGGCTCCGCTGATAACGCCGTAGGTCCCCTTGACACGCTTTTTCTCAGGAAGGCGGGCATCGATCAGAGAGAACCTCATCTTGGACCCAAAAGGCGGCGGTTCGAGATTGGCGATAACCTCAAGCACACGGTCTTTTATCTCCCCGGAGAGGGGATCATCACGATAACTTCTCCACGAGCGCCTTATTGCGATAAGTTCCTGTACCGGTCGGTCAAAATGTATCATGTATCCACCTCATGAGATGAGCCATACAGAAATAAAGCTCAATAATAAACAGAAAAAAG
>CAYRCP010000524.1:0-1954 GCA_964422755.1 uncultured Bacteriovoracaceae bacterium
GCTGGTTCGGGCATCATTGCCCTCGGCTATAGAGATGAAGGTGCATACCCAAACTTCTTGCGGCACGGTTTTAGTGGATCCAATACAGATTCATCAGGTATTATTGAATTTGTGCCACAATGCAGCCCATGCCATGCAGAAAAAGGGAGGGGTGCTTGAAGTAAGTCTGAAAGATGTTGATCTGGACGTGTCTGCTTCCAGGATTCATAACGGTTTGCACCCGGGGCCGTATTTGAAATTAACGGTAAGAGATACGGGTTGTGGTATGAATGAACATACGCTCAAGCAAATTTTTGATCCTTTTTTTACCACGAAAAATTCCGGGGAAGGTATCGGGATGGGGCTGGCAGTAGTGCATGGCATTGTCAAAAACTATGACGGGGTGATCCTTGCGGACAGCACGCCGGAGAAAGGCACCAGCATTGAAGTGTTCTTTCCCCGGATCGAGGTGGAGATCGAGCCTGAGTTGAAGAGCGACGAGATGCTTCCGCAGGGGAATGAAGAGATTCTTCTTGTGGACAATAATGAAGAACTGGCCTGGGTATTTAAAAAAACCCTGGAAAATATGGGGTATAGTGTTATGGCCCAAACGACCAGCACAGGGGCATTGGAATCTTTTCGTGCTGAGCCTGATCGCTTCGATGCCGTTATTACCGATCTGAGTATGCCCGGGATGACAGGCATCCATCTGGCTGCGGAGATTTTACGCATCAGGCCGGATATACCGATAATCCTGTGTACCGGGTATAATGAAAAAATCACCCCTGAAAAGGCGAAGGAAATAGGATTTTGTCAGGTTCTCATAAAACCGATTACCATGTATCAATTGGCTCAAGGCATACGTCGTGTTTTAGATCACAATAAAGAGAAAAAATAATCGTGGCTAGGATCTTAATTGCAGATGATGACCAGTTGATGAATGAAACGTTGGCGAATGTCATTACCATCAGGGGACACGATGTCACCTGCGCGATTACCCTTGAAGAAGGCCTCCAAAAGGCACAGTCCGATGATTTCGATGTCATTTTTCTTGATGTTCGTATGCCGGACGGTGATGGTCTCAAATCCCTGCCCATGTTCAGGGCAGCGTCATCATCCCCGGAAATAATAATTATTACCGGGTATGCTGACCCGGACGGAGCAGAGCTCGCCATCAAAAACGGCGCATGGGATTATATCCAGAAGCCATCTTCGGTAAGTGCAATAACGTTGACATTGGAACGTGCACTTCAATATCGGCAGGGGAGGAAGTCAAAAAATTTCCCGGTGGTGTTAAAACGAGACGGCATCATTGGTAACAGTGCCGGGATTAATATGGTCCTTGAGCAAATCGCTCAGGCATCGAGAAGCGATGCCAATGTTCTTGTTGTTGGTGAGACTGGTACGGGTAAAGAACTGTTTGCAAAAGCCATCCATGAGAACAGCAAGCGCAGAAAGGGAAATTTTGTCGTGGTCGATTGTACGGCGCTACCCGAGTCTCTGGTGGAAAGCATCCTCTTCGGTTATGAAAAGGGGGCTTTTACGGGTGCTAATATGTCACGGGAGGGCCTGGTAAGTCAGGCTGACCAGGGGACCCTCTTCCTGGACGAAGTGGGGGAACTTCCGCTCTCTATCCAGAAAACATTTCTTCGGGTTATCCAGGAGCACAGGTTTCGACCAGTGGGTGCCAAAAAGGAAATTATTTCAAATTTCAGGTTGATTGCCGCAACGAACCGGGATCTTGATATGATGACCGAACAGCATATGTTCAGGAGCGATCTTCTTTTTCGTCTGCGTTCATTTTATATCGAGATTCCACCGTTGAGGGATCGTAAAGATGATATAAAAGACCTGGTTATCGATTATACACACAAGCAGTGCGGGTTTTCGGGAGTCGAGACAAAAGGATTCTCTCCTGACTTTATCGATTTTCTTACCAGTTATGAATGGCCTGGAAACATACGGGAACTATTCA
>CAYRCP010000525.1:0-1952 GCA_964422755.1 uncultured Bacteriovoracaceae bacterium
ACATATACCCCCAGCTGGCTGTTTCCTGGCCGATTGTTGCCGTGGTGATCCTGCAGGTATTTTCACAGCCTCTGCAGATGGATTCCCTCACAGCCACTTCGGGGATGCTCAATCCTCTGAAGGCCGTGTCTTTCAATCGCAGTTTTTTCAACAGGATCGCTGCGCCGTAGGCGCCCATGACATGGCAGAACGGAGAGACCTTGATCTGCGCTCCGGTGATCTGCTCCAGGCAGGCAACAAGCCCCTTGTTCCTGGCTGTTGCGCCCTGGAACACGATCTTGTCTCTGCGGTAGTAGCGGTTCCCCACCACCCTGTTGAGGTAATTTTTGAAGACAGCACAGAGGACCCCTGCCATGATCCGTTCTTTGGGATGTCCGAGAGAAAGCTGCCTGGTAATTTCCTGGTTCATGAAGACCGTGCACCGGTCGGAATTCGGCAGAGGTTCCCTGCCCATTACCATCTCGCCGATCTCATCCAGGTTCATGTCGAGGGTATGTGCCAGTTCCTCCACAAATGATCCCGTACCAGCTGCGCATACATAGTTCATGTTCACATCAACGATCCGCCCGTGTTCAACCCTGATGAATTTTGCGTCCTGTCCGCCTATCTCGAAGATGGTTTCAACGTCCTGGTCGAGAGTTTTTGCCCCTGCTGCATGGGCGGATATTTCGTTGATGACAAGGTCTGCGCCGATGACGGACCCGGCGAGCTGCCTGCCCGATCCGGTGGTGGCGCAGCCCTGTATCGTTAAGGTAAAGCCGAGGCAATCCTCGAGGTGAGCTATGCCGGTGAATATTCTCCGTGTGGCCTCAATGGGATCACCCGATGTCCTGGTATAGATGTCCAGCCTGATCCTGTCGGAGCCATCCACCAATACCGCCTTTGTGGACGTCGATCCGATGTCCACGCCCAGGAAGGCGTCTAAGACTTCTCCCTCCTCGATGTCATGCCACAACTCATTGTCGAAGCAATCGTGGACCCGGAGTACTTCCTGCGAAGGGAATGAGCTTTTTGCAAGTTCGATCCTGAACGGTGTATCCCCCTTAAGCGATGTGCCGTCCTCTGTTTCGAGACCCTGGATGAAACCGTCTGTTTTCATGCACGACTCACGTGCCTTGCGGCACAGTCCTCTCGCTCGTGTGAACAGCGGGAGGGTGACGGGGGTTGCCCCGGGGAGCATGCGCTTGAAAAAATGCAGGATATGGGGATTTGCCAGGAGGCCGCCGGACAGGAGTATGTCTTCTCCTTCGGGAATTTTGCCGCCGAACACGCTTTTCAGGCCCGATATCACGAGGCCTTTGCACAGGCCGTTGTACATGGTCTCAGGTGAATAACCCTCCTGCTGGAGGTGGATGAGGTCTGTCTTGGCAAATACCGCGCACCTGGTGGCTACCATGGGGGCATCCTCCTGAATGGGGATGTGTTCAATTTGTCCAGGGTCCAGTCCGAGACGGCTCATCTGTTCATCGAGAAACGAACCGGTTCCCGCTGCGCAGGGCGGGTTGGTCTGAAGCGCGAGGATCCGGCCCGTATCGTGGTAATGCACGAACTCCACCTTCTCGGCTCCGAATACGAGCAGGTGTCTGTGGGGATAGCGACCTATGAGATAATCGATTTCGGCCAGAAGACCTTCGCACTGCCACGTTTCGCAAGCGGGGTTGTTAAGACTCCCGCCGTAGCAGAGAAAATCCGGCATCCGGGAAAGCATGCGTACTTCATGAAGTACAATGTCTTTCGGACAGCCCCGATGAGGAATGCATTTCGATACAATGGTTTTTCCGCACTCTTCTTCCCCCCAGATCTTCAGGTAAGAACTCCCCACATCCAGGCCGAGATACTCCACGACAGACCTCCTTTTGAACAAATAAACTCATGTGCATTACAATATAATACCGATAACATAGCATATCTGCATTTGTCGATCAATGACGTTGCATTTCTTTCGTGTGAGG